>CAZOWS010000043.1:0-3451 GCA_964583365.1 uncultured Actinomycetota bacterium | reverse complement strand
CAGGCCCTATGGATACCCTTTGTCCCGGCGCAGCCAATCATCGCCTCGGCATTCATCGAAGCCGGCAAGCCAGCGATCAAGCACGTGGCCACCTTGTTGGGGAAAGCCCCGGAGCCGTCTCAATCTAAGGTAGTTTCTATTCTCTCTGCCATCGGCGACAAGGAAGCCATTGGCCCCCTGCGCACATGCATGAGCACGACGCAAAGCCAGAATCTTAGAGTCCAGGCCCAAGAGGCCATCGCCCACATCATGGCCAAGACCGCCCCGAAACTGCCCAAACTGCACATGTTCCAAAAGCACATTCGCGTGGGATTGAAGGAGGAGCTCAATGTCATTGCGAGCGAAGTGAAGCAATCTAACAGTCCAAAAAACCAACATCTCGCCGCCCTCCTCACCCCCGAAAACATAGAAGACATCATCGAAGTCCGCGGCCTAGGCCGCACGCTGCCCAACGGCACGATGGAATTGGAAGATCCGGAAATCATCGAAGTAGTCTCCAAGGCCCTGCAAAAAGTCGTCTCGCGCGATCATGACACGAGTCCCCAGATGCTTACGGAGGTGGTGAAATTCCATGAGGGCGTGCATGCCATATTGAATAAGCATCCTGAGGCTGTTCAATGGATTTTGAGAAATCTCAAGCATCATCTCGGGCCCGAGCGTTGGACGAAGCTGCGACAAAATTTCGAGAATAATTATAAGCCTTGCGCAACGGAAGAGGAGTTTGTGGAAGAATTTATGGTGACTTGGTTTCAGGAACAGTACTTGTTCGAGAAGGTGGCGATGGGCATTCCCGAGGAAGCTGTTGGGTTGGGTCTATCCGCTATAGCTATCAAGAATTCCCGGCAACCCCTCGCAGGGCAGCAACTGGCGGGTGGAATTCAGACCGGAAGTGTTCTTCCAATACTGCACGAGATCAAGGCTTTGGCCTACAACTCGCCCCGGCTGCGCCAACGCTTTCTTAGAAACATCGGAGTCGAGCCGGGTGGGCTTTGGTCTCATCCTGACCCTGTGGCCAAAATCATCAAGAAGTTGAAAAATAAGAATCTCGGTCACAAGCAAAAGTTGCTGATGATTAAAAACCTAAGGCTTATCGGCGATCGCAGAGCTTTGGATGTTTTGACACAGCAGGACATGATGTTTGGTGGCGATGCCGGCGAACGCAACGAGGTGCTGCATGCCTTGGCGATGATGCCTGACCAGAGGGTATTGGAAGACTTGTTGAACCTGCATTATTCGGGGACCTTTGGTGGTGTAGAAGCGCCCATATATCTATTGAAGGCCATTGCCGCGATGGGTTCTTCGCGTGCATTGCAAGCGTTAGTCAGCTTCCTTAATAAGCATGATGCCGACACAGTCATGAGGGCACCAGCAATGCAGGGTCTTAGTCTGTTGGGCACAGATGAAGCGGCAGAGGCATTGTATCAATACATGCATAAGCAGAAAGACTTCCATGATATCGGCGCTGCGAGATTTCTTGGCGTGATGGGCACGCCAAAATCGCGGGAGTTGCTCATCAAAATCCTTCGCGAAGATAATGGAATGGAGTCTGAAGATGCGGCCATAGCCATTGGTTTAGAGCGAGATACAAATGCCTTGCAACCTTTGATAGATATCCTAATCGGCAGTAAACATCCAGGGAGCATAGAGCGGGCTGCATGGGCCTTGGGGGAGCTAGGTGATACAAGAGCGCTACAACCGATTCTCAACACGGTGTCACATTCCGATGGGCAGGTGCGAACGTTTGTTGCCGAAGCGATAGGCAAACTCGGCGGGCGTTCGGAGATACCCGTATTGCGCGATCTCTTGAAGGATCCCGTCCCCGAGGTTCAAAAGGCTGCCCAAAAGGCCGTCGCAGCGATCATGGTGCGTCATGCGCCCAAGCATCTACACGACTTCTCGCGGCCTGTCTGGGATGTGATGCGCGAGAAGGCGATGGTTGAAGAGAATCTTTAGGTAACGCGGCCACCTTGACAAACACGAAAATACCATGTAAGTGTAAAGAGGTTAGGTGCAGCGCTTTGGGCACGGTATCTCTCCGGGTATCTTTTTGGAAACATGGAGAAAAAAACTATGAAAACACAATACATTTCGGGTCTGATGCTTCTCGCAATATATGTATGCGCAGCTGCTACTCCATCTTGTTTTTTGCGTGAGGCGTTTGCCGAGGAGGATAAGGCAAAGACAAATGCGCCAGCAACATCTTTACAACTCATCGATGCGATTAAGCAAATGCCTTTGCCCATGAATCCTGTTGCCAGAGAGGCTTTAAACACTAAGCTGGACGGTTATGGCGCGCAGATTGTTTTTGGTAAGGATTCAGATAAGACGGGCGCCGCTATAAAAGAAGTAAACGATTTGTATCAAACCTTGACGCAGGTACCAGCCGCACCTACCCCAGGAGCTGGATCCAATTATTTACCGCCCGTAAATCATGCAATCTTAGAGGATCTAGCGCGAAACGGTGTTTACGATATTGGCCGTGCGGAAACTGTCGATGGCGGGGATGCAAGGAGTGGGGATATATTGACAATGCGTGGCGATGCGGACATGCGCAGTAATCTCGCGCAAAAGGGCTTTACGTTTAAGGATTCGATCGAAGATGCAAAGACCGGCATGCAAGCCATGGTGCTGCAGGATGCGAACGGGAAAAATTACATCATTTTCCGAGGAACAGAACCCACGCAGAGAGATGGTGATCTTACTACCGATGCGCAGCTCAACGTAGGCATTGGCCAGTACGAGGGCAACAAGAGCAAGACAGATCAATGGGCCAAAGATTATCCTGGCGCAACGGTCAGTGGCCACAGCCTTGGATCCTCTCTCGCGCAGCATTACATCAACGACCATCCGGACAGCGTAGGCGATGCTGTTCTCTTCAATGCGCCCGGTGTTTCCGAGGCCGAGGCCGATCACTTTGCTGTTTTGGATCACAAACCGCCCATCACGTATTATCAGGGTGATGGGGATCTGGTTTCCCAGCACGGCGGAGCAGCTCATTTGACTGGTACCGTGGTGGTAGCCAGTGGCGGGAACGTGGATTACACGGTCAACGCGCTCAATGCGCATCGTGGCAGCATGCTTCAACCCGGAGATGATAAACGGGATCGAAAAGAACTTCCTCGCCAATCAATTGGGTCGCTAAGACCTCAATATTGCCTGAAGCTACACGTTTAATGATTAAACGGTCTTCTTTGTTATTGGTGCGTTCGATTTCGACCAAATAATAATTTTGATTATCGCTCATTCCGACAACAAAACCAGCCGAACGTGACGTCAAACTGTTTCCACGAAGACGTAAATCCCCTTCAATAATTCCGTCTTTCCAGGCGTTCGTACCCATCGGAACAATCTCAGCACCGCTCGCGATCTGGTTTTTATGAAGTTCGCCGGCTTCGATCAACCAACCATTCGGTAAAGTCAGGAGTCCCGTTTTAAGGCCCTTGTTAAAATC
>CAZOWS010000042.1:0-7560 GCA_964583365.1 uncultured Actinomycetota bacterium | reverse complement strand
CCCGCCTGGCTGCATCCCTTCGACAACCAGCGGTTTTAAATTCGCGCGCGCCGCGTAAATAGCAGCGGTCAGTCCCGCGGGGCCGGAACCCAGAATAAGTACATTGCGCAGATCCGATGCCATACACTCTCCCTAAATTATAGGTTGGAAACGACCCAGTACACACCGAGACCAAAGCTTATCAGGGCCGTCAGCGGCTGATACACGTTTTGCAACAAAGCAAAACGATTCTGGCTTTTCTCAAACAAATGTCCGAGTGAGACCGCGTACATCATCATCGCTACCGTCACACCCACGCAAAAGAAAAGAACATATCCCAAACAGCCCGACCAGGACCCGATCAACGCCACGGGAATCAACACGAGAAATCTTGCACTGCCTGCCGCGCCATGAAGAATACCAACAAATCCCGCCACATGGCTATGATCGTGATCGTCCTGCCCGTCGCCGGTAGGGTGCGCATGAAAATGTTCATGACTCGGATCATCGGCATGAGCATGGCTGTGTATGCGTGCTTTACCCTGTAAATAATCCACCATGCGCCACACGCCCAAGCCGATCAGCGCAACGCCGACAGCAGATTCCAAAGCTTTTTCCGCCCACGCTCCGACGCTTTTCCCTAGAAATAGGACAACGACAGTGAGCACCAATAAACTCAACGAATGCCCGGCGCCCCACTCGAGCGCAAAGCGAAGAGACTTGCGACGTCCGGGCTTGTGGCTGACAAATGTGCTCACCGCAGCCAAATGATCCGGATCGAAAGCATGCGCAAAACCTAACCCGATTCCCAACAACCAAATCATGACGGTGCTCATAGGCGCTATTATACTATACTTATAGAATTGTGCCTTGACGCTTTGCCAAGTGGCACAGATAATTCTGACAAGAGGGCATTCACCAGTGGCCATACCGACATTCGACGCCGCACTAGAAAAAATCACCATCTGGGCACCGCTCGTGAAAGCGTTTGACTTCCGTTTCACGGAAGGTAAAACGATAAACTTCACGGCCGGCCAATTCATCATGGCCAACTTTCCGCGCGACGGAAAAATAGTGCGCAAGCCCTATTCGATCGCCTCGCCGCCATCCCAAAAAGATTCGCTTCAATTGATTATCACGCGCGTGGAAGGCGGGTTTGTCTCGAATGCTTTTCACAATTTAAAAGTCGGCGATCATTTACCCATGGATGGCCCGTACGGAAAATTCATCATCAAGGAGCCATGCCAGGACTTGATTTTCGTGGCAACAGGCACAGGCGTCGCGCCTTTCCGCTCCCAAATTCGCACGCTGTTTGAGCGTGGCTTTCAACATCAAATATGGCTGTTTTTCGGCGTGCGCTACGAGGATCAAATACTATACGATCCGGAATGGCGGGAGCTGGAGTCCCAACACAAAAACTTTCATTATGTTCCCACGATCAGCCGCCCGCGACCCGGCCAATGGAATGGCGAAGCCGGCTACGTGCAAAAATGCATACAGAAATTCATCACGGATCCGAAAGACAAAGACATTTATATTTGCGGCATAGTCCCGATGGTGGAAGACGTGCAGAAGGCCACCAAAGAGATGGGATTTGTGGAATCACAAATACATTTCGAGAAGTACACGTAAGCAATAAGAATTAGCTTGGCCTTCTGTCATCCTGAGCGCAGCGAAGGATCTACTCTGTTCTTCAATCAAGATCCTTCGCTGCGCTCAGGATGACATGACATCAGTACTTCGCAACGGTCTTATCCACATCATCCGCCCAGGCGGTGATCCCGCCCTTCAGATTGTGTAGCTTCGTAAACCCGAAGCCCTTCAAAACATTCAGCGCCTTCATGCTGCGCCCGCCGGATTTGCAATGCAGGACTATCTCTTCTTCCATGCCGAGCTCGCTCACATGCTGTTGTAAAGACGACAGCGGGATAAGCCTTGAACCCGGAATGCGGCAAATATCAAATTCTTCCTGCTCGCGTACGTCCACGAGCACGAATTTCTTTTTCTTGTCCATCCACTCTTTCAGCTCGCGCGCGCTGATGTCGAGTTGGGCATTTTGCGCCGCAGGGGAATCGGCGCCGCGACCGATGCCGCAGAATTCCTCGTAATTGATCAATTCTTTGATCGTCGGACTATCGCCGCACACGGGGCAATTCGGATTCCTGCGTAATTTCACTTCCTTAAATTTCATTTCTAGCGCGCTGTAGAGAAGCAGGCGTCCGACCAAAGAATCGCCTTTGCCGATGATCAGCTTCACGGCCTCGGTGGCCTGAATCAGGCCGATGATGCCCGGCAAAATGCCCAGAACCCCGCCCTCTGCACAGCTCGGAACCATGCCCGGCGGAGGCGGCTCGGGATACAGGCAGCGATAGCAAGGGCCTTTGCCAGGATAAAACACAGTCGCTTGCCCTTCGAACCGATAAATACTTCCGTAAATATTCGGCTTATTCTGGAACACGCAGGCATCGTTGACGAGATAGCGCGTGGCAAAATTGTCCGTGCCGTCGATGACCACGTCGTAGTCCTTGATAATCCCGAGAATGTTTTCCTTGGTGAGGCGCTCTTTGTAAATCTGCACCTTCGCCTCGGGATTGATCTTCATTATTTTCTCGCGCGCGGACTCGACCTTGGGCCGACCCACGTCTTCGGTGAAGTGAATAACCTGGCGCTGAAGATTGGAAAAGTCCACGGTGTCAAAATCCACGAGCCCCAGACGCCCGATGCCGGTGGCCGCCAAATAAAGGCCCAGCGGTGATCCCAGACCACCCGCGCCAATTAACAAAATGCTGGCCGCCAGAATTTTCTCCTGACCTTCGACTCCGACTTCCGGCATGATCAAATGCCGGCTGTAGCGTGATACTTGATCGTTGGTCAATGCCATGCTGTAATCTCCTATTACCTAATTGGGGACATCATACTAAATCACTAATTACAAAAACAATGCAGTAATTCAGGGACATCATACTAAATTACTAATTACAAAAAACAGCTTACTTCAATTCACGCAAGCTCAAATTTCGATAGGACAAAACCTAATTAGGTAATTAGTATGATGTCCCTGAATTACGCTTAGGCCACGCGCGAGGCTATCGCGGAGAGCTTCGCAACTACGCGCGGCAATGTTTCTAATATTGTTGCTACTTCGGCTTCTGTGTTGCTATGCCCCAAGCTGAATCGAAGCGTGCCCAAAACATAATCTTTTGGGACCCCCATCGCAACCAACACATGCGACGGCTCGGTCACGCCCTTCTTGCATGCCGACCCGGAGGACGCGCAAATGCCCTCGTCGCTCAAGGCCGTGAGCAAGGGCTCGGCTTCGAGGCCGCGAATGCTGATGCTCGTCGTGTTCGGCACGCGAGGGGCATTGGCTCCGTTGCTGCGCACACCAGTGATGTACTGAAAGATTCCTTTTTCTAATTTATTCCGCATCTGACGGATGCGGCCATCCATGTCGGCTAGATTTTTGCCCGCCAACTCGCAGGCCTTGGCCAGACCCACGATCGCGGCCACATTTTCGGTGCCTCCGCGCAGACCTTCCTCCTGCCCTCCGCCATGAATCAATGGCTTCATACGCAACCCGCGCCGGACAAACAAAGCCCCGACGCCTTTGGGCGCGCGAAATTTGTGCCCGGACAGCGAAAGCAAATCCACGGGCGCTTGCGCAACATCGATAGCTATTTTTCCCACAGCTTGCACGGCGTCGGTGTGAAACAACACGGACGGATGCTTGGCCTTCATCGCGCGCGCCAATTTCTCGATCGGAAACAACACGCCGGTTTCATTGTTCGCCCACATGACGGACACGAGACAAGTATCCGGCCGAATCGCATTCCAAAAAGATTCTTCGTCCAGATTGCCTTCTTTATCCACGGGGACAACCGTACTCGCGTAACCCTCAGCCACCAAATGCTTCGTCAAATTCAATACAGCCGAATGCTCGACGGCCGTCGTCACGACATGGCGCTTTTTGGGATTCGCGCCCAAAGCCCCGAGAATCCCAAGATTATCGCTTTCGGTGCCACCGCTCGTGAACACAATCTCAGAGGCCTTCGCTCCCAAGAGGGCGGCCACCTGCGCGCGCGCCTCATCCAAATCCTTGGCAACGCCTGCACCCATGCTATGCAGACTAGAAGGATTGCCATAGCGAGCCCCCAGATACGGCAGCATCGCGTCCAGCACCTCGGGCGCGACTTGCGTCGTTGCGTTGTTGTCGGCGTATACGATCTTCATGGTTTTTTGTCATCCTGAGCCGAAGGCGAAGGATCTACTCCGTTATCCGTTGGAGATCCTTCCTCGCTATCGCTCGTCAGGATGACCCCTTTCCGGTCAAATTCGCCATGACTTCGGGCGATAAAATGTGGTCGAGCTTTTCCTTCGATACGAGTTTCTTGTCCTCGATAATTTGCCGCACGGGCTTGCCGGTTTTCACGGACTCCTTGACAACTTCCGCTGCGGCCGCGTAGCCGATAAACGGATTCAACGCCGTGGCAATACCCAAACTGTTTTCCGCATAATATTTGCAGCGCTCGACATTGGCTCCGAGTCCCTCGATGCAGCGCGTGCGAAACGCGTTCATCGCATTTTTCAAAATACGCAGCGACGTGAGTAAATTAAAATTGATCAGCGGCATCATCACGTTGAGCTCCAACTGCCCGGCCTGGGACGCCATCGCGATTGCATGATCGTTACCGACCACTTGAAAGCAGACCATGTCCATGTTCTCGGCCATCACGGGATTCACCTTGCCCGGCATGATCGAAGACCCAGGCTGCACAGCCGGCAAGCGCAGTTCGTCGAATCCCGTGCGCGGCCCCGAACTCAGCAAACGAATGTCGTTGGCTATACGAATCAACTCAAGCGCGAGATTGCGAATCTCGCCCGAGACGCTGACAAAATCCGCCATGCTTTGCATGGAATAAAACAAATTGTCGGAGCCTTCCAATTCAAGGCCCGTGATGTCGCGCAGGCGCTTCACGATTTTCTCGCGATAGCCGGGCGTCGCGTTCAATCCCGTCCCCGCGGCCGATCCGCCTATGCCCAAATGCCGTAGCCCATCGCGTCCCAACGCCAATCGCTCGCAGCAACGCTTGAGACTTTTGGCGTAACCACTAAATTCCTGGCCCAGCGTGACCGGCACGGCATCCTGCAAATGCGTGCGACCGGACTTGATCACCTTCTTAAATTCTTCAGCCTTTTTGCCGAATGCTTCACTCAATGCCTCGAGCTCGGGAAAAAACGATTGCAAATGCTTGAGCGCCGCAAGCCGCATCGCGGTTGGGAAAACGTCGTTGGTGGACTGGCCCATGTTGACGTGATCGTTGGGATGCACCTTATCGTAGAGGCCTTTGGCCCCGCCCAAAATCTCAGCCGCGCGATTGGCCAGCACCTCGTTCGCGTTCATGTTATGCGACGTGCCCGCGCCGGCTTGATGCACGTCCACGACGAATTGATCCAAATGCTTGCCCGCGAGAATTTCGTCCGCAGCCTTCACGATGGCCTCGCCAATCGTTGCATCCAAAACCTTCTCGTCCATGTTCGCCAACGCCGCGGCCTTTTTGATCGCGACGGTAGCCCACACAAAAAGCGTATCCGCTTTCCACTCGCTGATAGGAAAATTTTGCACAGCCCGCTGCGTCTGAATCCCGTAATACGCTTCAACCGGAACGTCCAATTCGCCTAAGGAATCTTTTTCTATGCGTGTTTTCGCCATTGTCATGTCCTTATCGGTAAATTTCCCTTCGATGGGCTATTTCAATAATAAGAAAAATTGTAATCGCGTTTTGCTCGACGGTATAGAGGATACGATAGTCTCCCACTCTATGCCTTCATACACCTTTGAGTTCCCCTTGCAACACCTTGTCATCTTGATAACACGCTGGCAGTTTCTTAACATGGGCTTCAATATTCCTAGCGATCTTATAATTAGCCCGCGCTATCTTTTCCAAAGATCGTAAAGCATCTTTAGATAAGACTATGGAACAGTTCATCAGGCAATGCCGATCTTTCTTTCGATGACGCGCAGCCTCGCAGAAATCTGATCCATGGAATAGACATCTCCGTTGGCTAATTCTTGCCTGGCTTTCTTAAGCTTAGACATTAGTGATTTTTTCCCCGACACACGATGAAACTCAAACAAAATATGCAGGGCCTGCGTCACCAATCGTGATTTTGGCAATTGTGTCTCTTTGGCCAAAGAGTCCAGATGATCCAAATCTTTTTTCTCGATTTTGGTAGCAAAAGGTTTCAACATGATTGCACCTCCAACACTTTTAATCTAACGCGATAGTCTAGACTTGTCAAGACTTCCCTTCTTTATTCTATTTCCAAAAATCGCGGATATTTCGTCAGATTCGTCATACCTTTTTCGCGCACGACGACGAGATCCTCCAGGCGCACGCCGCCCGCATCCAGATAATAGAGGCCCGGCTCCACGGTCACGACTTCGTTGGCGCGCAGAATGTGTTTGGACGGACTGATGCGCGGCGGTTCATGCACCTCGAGGCCAAGCCCATGTCCGGTGCCGTGAAAAAATCCCTGCATGCGGCCGTTCATCAAGCCGGTCTTGAAACCCTCTTTTCCGAAATAGTCGAGAATCGCCTTGTGAATGCTCGAACCATCCACGCCCTCGCGAATACGCTCGAACGCAATGTCCTGGCCTTGTTTCACGGCCGCGTACATTTTCTTCAATTTGGGCGACGCCTTGCCAATCACGAACGTGCGCGAGAAATCCGCGTAATAGCGCGAGTCGGCCGAGCGCGGAAACACATCCATAATGATCGAAGCATGCGGGCGTAACAACCCCGAGCCTTCGTTGTGCGGATCCACGCAATCCTTGCCGCAGGAAAGAATCGTGTGCTCGCCTATCGTGTTGTTTTCCATCATCGAAACATTGACGACGCGTTTGAGGGACTCCGACGTGAGCGGCTTGCCCTCATGTATCAAGCGGTCCCCCACGATTTTGCTCGCGCGCAAAACCTGCACGGCGGCTTCCACAGCGGCCTCGGTGTGCTTAAGGCTGAGCTGAATCTTCTTTACCTCATCGGCCGTTTTCAGCACGCGCTGCTCGAAAAAAGGTTCGCTTTTATAAGCTATCTTGATACCTCTCGCGCGCAGCGGGTCGGCGTACTCGATCGGGAAATCGCCGGGCACGAGCACGCTCTTTACGCGATGACTGCGTAGAAAATATTCGACAACGTCCAGCATCCCCACCGGCCGGCCTAGTTTTTTTTGCAAGTCCTTCGCGAATTGTGACACGGACAACACCTCGTCCACCTCGGCCTGGTCCTTCGCGCGATCCACTTCCAAATCGCTCATCAACAATGTTTTCTGGCCCCGGATTTGAAAAAACAAAAACGCGTCGGGCGCCAAAAACTTGGTGGCGTAATACAGATTCGGGCTTTTTTCGCTTGCCGCGATCATCAACAAGGAAGCACTGTCGGATTTAGTCATAAGCGAGGAATTGTATCAAAGTCGAGCAGGGTTGGCAAAAGAGCTGGAGGGACTACTGCGATTCAGACAGTAGAAGCTACAGGGTCAGAGGTCTGAGCAAACCGCCACCTAAAACCGATTTTTAAAATAATC
>CAZOWS010000041.1:0-4475 GCA_964583365.1 uncultured Actinomycetota bacterium | reverse complement strand
GTCGCCCAGGGATGCATGGAAGCCATGACACTGGGACTTCCCGCGATCAATGCTTCGGCCGTAGGCAAACTCAAGGACGCAATACTAACCAAAAAATATGACGCAATGATTTTGGGACCCGGACTGGGCAGAGATGCAGATGCACAAGAATTCGTCATAAAGGCACTGGAAACTCTAGATATTCCCATGGTCGTGGACGCGGACGCCCTCTTTGCGATAGCAAGTTCCAACTTTAATTTGAAAACTGCCAAGTCAAAGAACATTATTCTAACCCCACATTTGGGTGAGTTCGCCCAGCTTTTGCACACGACAACAGAAAAGATAAAAGAAGACTGGTGGGGTAAAATACCAAATATTAAGCCAAATAATGAAGCAATTGTGGTTGTTAAATCGCATATTACAGCCATTTCAGACAGTGAAAGTGGAGTATTTGTTAGTTTTAATGGGAATGCCGGAATGGCGTCTGCTGGCATGGGCGATGTGTTAAGCGGCGTGATTGGGTCCTTACTAGGCCAGGGGCTCAAACCTATCGATGCCGCCAAGGCAGGCGTTTTCATTCACGGCAGCGCCGGCGACATGGCCTACGCACAAAAAGGTAGTTACGGCCTAATTGCCTCCGACGTCATCGAATCCATACCCCAAGCAATTAAGGAATTGCCAATCCGATAAATTCTTGTTACGTTCCCAGAATTGCGGATAATAGATCAACACCTTCACCTAATAGGTGATGCGATTCGGCGGAGAAGGGCCGAGATGCAAGGCACCCGCTGATGCCCACTCCCTGCGGCGTACATTCGGGTACGCCGCAGGGAGTGGGCATAGCGGGCAACGCCGCAGATTGGCCCTTATCCGCCGAATCGGATGTTCTAGCGCCTTGCCACCGTAACTCAGGGGTAGAGTAGCGGTTTTGTAAACCGCCTGTCGGGGGTTCGATTCCCTCCGGTGGCTAACCTCTCGTCCCCCTCCTTTGTAAGGAGGGGTTAGGGGAGGTAGAATTTTCGGGCAGGTACCAAAGCGGCCAAATGGGGCGGGCTGTAAACCCGCTGGCTTTGCCTTCCCTGGTTCGAATCCAGGCCTGCCCAAATATTAGAATCAACACAGGTAACGTGACCTCGTCGATAAACACACCGATTGTAATGTGCGCCACAGCTCAGGCACGTCGAATAGCTAGTAAGTTTGTCTTGTCCAATATGGGAAATGAGAGAGTCCATCAAATCGATGTATGCTAGAATGGCTTTTTATTCGTAGAAAGGTGTTCCGCTTGAGCGGGTTCATAGGCAAGGTTGGCAAGAAATCAGTAATGCTCACACGACATGCCTCAAAAAGGCTTGCCCAGCGAAATCTCAGCAGCCAAGAGGTTATAGAGTTTCTAGATCGTAAGAATTTTATAAGATTTCCACCGGATGCAAAGGGTGTTAGAAAGATTCGTGGGACAGTGCGAAACAAGAAGGTTTTTTTAGCCATTTGGGAAAATGAAACCCAAATAGTTGTTATCACGGGAGGCGAGTCCAATGCAGCCGACTAAATGTGGCATTCATTACGTGGAGTACGATCCGCGATTTGAATGTCTTTACATACAGCTTAGTCCAGATAAGGTTTCCACAACGATAGAGCATTCCGACCATATCAACATTGATCTGGACAAAAAGGGTGGTATTGTTGGGATCGAATTCGTCGGGGTAAAGCATGGTGCAAAGCACTTTAATGCCGTGTTCTCAGATTTAGGTAAAATCTACAACCGTCCAGAATTAAAAGAAGTCCCTAAGCAGCTAAAGCAAAATCTTTCCCGTCTTGTCGCATAAAATTTTTTCAAACCGCTAGAGTAGCCAGGACTGCACAAATACGCATCCCCCCAAGAAACGTCTTGACACAAAACCCGGCTGCTTTTATCCTCTAGGGCAGTAGTGTCAACTTGAAAAGACTAGTGCAAAGTACAGCGTTTTGAGCGAATGGCCAGGAGGGTTGAAAAACCCTTGTGGTTTTTTTTGTTTCAAATCCTGTTTGCTGTTGGGCTGGTTCTTGAAGAATACGAACACGGAGGATTAGCACATGGTTAGAGGCGTCGTCAAGTGGTTCAACGATAAGAAGGGATTCGGCTTCATCAAGCCCGAAGATGGCGAGGATGTATTCGTTCATCACACGGCAATTCAGGGCAGCGGTTTCAAGACGTTGGCCGAAGGACAAGCCGTCGAGTTTGACATAGTCCAAGGCGAAAAAGGCAAACAGGCTCAAAACGTACAAAAAGTCTAAGCCCGCGATCCATCAGTAGTAAGGAAGCCCTCAGGGAAAAACCCTGGGGGCTTTTTTACTTTGCTGCTACGATAGTCGTATCGCGTGCTAGGGGATAAAGTTCATGACGATTCGCAAAAAACTGCTATTCAATTTCCTTCTCGTAGCCTTTATCGTGCTATTGTGCAGCATTTTTGGCATTTGGAGCATTCGTCAAATCAACAACAGCCTGGACTACGTGACCAACCGCGCGTGGTCCGCCGCCAATGCCGCCATGCAAACCAGTATTGATAATTTGACGCGCATCGTGGCCGCGGAGGAATTCCTCAAGGGAGACCGTGACCAAGCCCGCATCATGATGCAGAAAGCAGAAGAGCGATTTATCACCAAGTACGAGCAGCTGCGCAAGACACAACTCGCCGATGAAACCGTGTTGGCCAACATCAAGGAATTGTGGAATAAGCTCACGCGGCTAGAATCCAAGACATTGGCCAATTACCATTTGCGCAATCGCACGAAATTGCAATTGGATGAGAACGCGATCATCTGGACAAAGACCTTGGAGCAGTTGCGGCACAGACTAAGCCGCACGAAGACCGGAACCCCAAAAGATCTGCAAGATGCGGAAAATACTCTGGTGAGCATTGGCCTTTTGAGTCTAGCCGAGCGGGCCGCGGTGAATAATTATTTGGCGGGCTCCGTATCAGAAAAAGAAATACCCGATTTAATCGAAGGCTTTCGCAGCAACATACGGCGTAAAATCATAGATCTTTCCAAAAATCCATCGACTCCAAGCGAAGATTGCAAAATCGTGAGCAATGTTCAGTTGGAATCCGAGCGTCTCACGGAAAAATTAATCACCGCGCAGCGGGACTATCGCGTGGAGCAGGCCGAGTTGAGCTTCAACACATTGCGCTTGGTGGATGCTTTCGAAAGCATCAAAGAAAGCATGAACGATATCATGGAAAAAGCCGCCACCTCAGGGCGCATGCTTTCCCAATCGTCGCAGGAATATTTCGCGATCTTTACGCTAATGGCATTTCTTCTGGCTATTTTCATTGGAATCGTGATCACGCGGCATATCACCGCACCCATAGGCATTCTCACGGAAGCCACGCAGGCCATAGCCAGGGGTGAAATGAGCCATCGCGTGAACATTTCTTCCAAGGACGAGATCGGGCAGCTCAGCCGCTCTTTCAATAAGATGTCCGACGACATAGCCCGCTACACCCAGGAGATACGCCAGAAAAGCCTGCAAGCGGAGCTCTCGAATCAAGAACTTCAGACGACGAACAAAGAGCTTTACGCAGCCCTTGGAGAACTGGAAAAGCAAAGCGCGCGCCTGAAAGAAACAAATCGGGAACTGGAAAAAGCCACGCGCCTTAAAAGCGAATTCCTGGCCAACATGAGTCACGAACTCCGAACCCCCATGAACTCCATCATAGGTTTCACGAAACTGGTGCTGCGCAAAAGCGACATGACGCTGGAAGTAAAACAAAAAGAGAATTTACAGAAAGTGCTGATCAGCGCAGAAAATCTCTTAAATCTGATCAACAGCGTTCTGGATTTATCCAAAATCGAATCGGGAAAAATGGAAGTCTTCGTAGAACCCTTTCTCATGACCGAAATCGTGAACCACGTAAGGGAAGTGCTGTGGCCCCTGGCGGTCGAACGCAAGCTGAATTTGACCGCTACGATGGATCCCTCTCTTCCGCGCATTTATTCAGACCCGGAAAAGGTGCGACGTATTCTTGTAAATCTCGTGTCCAACGCGGTGAAATTCACCGAGCGCGGAGAAATCACCATAGCGATCAACCGCATTCTTTCCGCGTTGAACGGCCGGCCCTCCACCGATTGCGTGGAAATACTGGTCAAGGACACGGGCATCGGGATCCCTTCCAACGCGCGCGACATCATCTTTGAAGATTTCCGGCAGGCCGATGGATCCACGACGCGTCGCTACGGGGGCACCGGGCTGGGCCTCTCCATTTGCAAGAAACTCTGCTTTCTTTTGGGGGGCCAAATCAGCTTGCTCGATAGCCATCCGGGAAAAGGCTCCACGTTTCGGGTGCTTCTTCCTATAGACTACGAGATAGAGAAACGCGTGCGCGATGGTGCCCAGGAGCTAAAACAGGCATGAAAACAATTTTGCTCGTGGAAGACGTGGCGCTCAATCGTGATCTGATGGTTCAAATACTTGAGGAACATTTTAAGATTTTACAGGCAGCGGATGGAAAGCAGGGAAT
>CAZOWS010000040.1:0-4388 GCA_964583365.1 uncultured Actinomycetota bacterium | reverse complement strand
GCCGCGTGCCTTTTCCATTCCACCCTTGGATATATTTTTTTCTAATTGAAATGACCGCAGTGTCTTTTCCAGCGCGGGATAGGGATGCGCAGACACATGAGCCTTGGCTGCAAATTGCATGAGTCCTTCGATGTAGTCCGCAAATCCCGTCTGGCCCTGTTGATGCGATCGCGAGAATTGCATGAATTCCAAGGCAGGCCCATCATAGACCCGCCCAGTGGCTTTCGCGAAGGCATCGTTGAGCCCATCCAACAACGTTCCCATTTTTTTCTCGTCGTTATGCGATGCCAAAAAATCCTTCAAATTGGCGACGTAGAGGTCGAGGTCTTCCACTCCCTGAATGGCCAGCGGCTCTTCATTGAATATTCCGAAAAAATCGGCTCCCGAAATCCTGGCTTGGCGCAGAAAATAATCCGCAATGCCTTTCAAAATATCTTTGTCGAGATAGCGCTTAAACGGACTCACGTCAATACTGCCCGCGGCGCCTTCGACGCCGATCAAACGGATTTTTCCTTTCATCTTGCTAGCCAAAAGCATCTCGAGAATTTTTGCTACGTTAAGTTGGGCTTCGTAATTGGCATGTATATCCTGAATATGGAAGATTAGCTTTCCTGAATTGCCTTGCCATCTGTCCAAAACGGTGCCGAACGCTTCGGGGACATGCCATTGTAGGAGGGCATTGGGATCCATTGGCAGTTCCGGGGCGGTAGTCATGGGCGACACGGGCATCGCATGGGTGACCGGCGCTGGCAGCAGACAGAAAACCAGTGCGAAAGAGATCAGACGCATGAATAAATGATGTTTTGTTTTAAACATAATTAGGCCAAAGTCTTAAATGGCCCTCCTTAGTGTGCAGTATACATGAGATTTTGAATTTTCGCAAGTCCCATGCCAAAATTGTTCCATTTCGGAACATATTTTAACTGCTGCGGCGCATGGACTTGTGGCCTGCCGAGAGGGAGATCATCGTTATCCCTACGCTCAGCGCTACGATACCTGCTCCTACGGCCGCCATGATCGTGGCGAACGTGGCGCTGGACATTGCCTTGTGGACGACAAATAATTGAATGGGAATAGCCAGCGATAAAACCACTACTACTAGATAGCCTAGCGTCAGGATCAGGCACAATGTCCCGCCGAATCCGGAGACGATTTTTGCGCTGACTTCTTCTTTTGGGTCGGGGAACGCCGCTCCCAAACCTAGTGCTAGTCCCATCATGGTCATGCTGATACAAAAATCCGCGCCTAGGCACACGCGCGTCATCCAGGGTTGTACGTGCAGCATCGCACAGGAGATGAGCATCAACGTCTCGGTCACGCTCAGCAAGAATAGAAAACCGAGTACGAACTTTGGCCACAGAATGTTGGCGTTGCTTCCGACGGCCCAAATCCAACGACGGCGTATTTCTAAACTGGGCAGCGGAAAGAAAAAGCGCGTGGATAGTGTGCCGGACACCAATCCGACTGTCGCGAGATTGAGAAATGTCACGAGTATTTCCCAGTAAGGCCCCATCGAGGAATAATGAAAACGTTGAAGGTTGAAAAAATAGACGGCCAGCAGGCCGAAAAATATTGCGAAATGGCTCCATTGTCCGGGATCGCGTGCAAAGGTCTTGATATCTTTGACTATCATGCTGGCTGCTTCATCGCCCAGCATCGGCGCAAAAAACGCTTGCACCCAAGAAAGGCTGGCGTGCGGGCGAGATTTTTGCGCGCGCAATGGAATTTCCCATCGGGTGCTGCGGATTAGCAATGGTCCGCCACCCAAGAGAAGGCCTTGCACACAAAACGCTGCGGTGATCCACAACAACCAGAGAAAGGACATGCCATCTCTCGCGTTCCCTTTTAAAAAACCCATCATCGCCAGGGAAACCCATTCCGACGGCCACCAGGGACATTGGACAAAGCGCGTGTGCGACAACATTTTATCCAAAAGTTGGGACATCATCGGAGCTATGGCGCTTGGCTCGCGGGCGGGAAAGCCGATGAGGATTACGAGCGGTAACGCGCAAGCAACAGCGAATAGGGCAAGCCAGCGCCACCCGCGCTGCAATCGCCACAGTCGCACGAGCATAAATGCCACCAAGGTTCCGAGTACTCCGGCGAGTAAAACCAACGGAAGGAACAGCAAGAAGAACAAGCCTATGAACGAAAAGAAAATGTGACGGACTTGCGCGTACGCGATAAGCATCGGCACGGAAACGAACACGAATGTCCAGGAACTGAGCAATAGGGATTGCCAAAATTCCCACGCGAACAGGGTGTCGGCGGAAACGGGCAGCGTTCGCAAATAATTGGTTTCCTTGGACCGGAAATACGCGCCGTAGGCAAAGAGCGCTTGGCTGGTAAGAATCATGAAGAAAAGCGTGAAGAAAAATATCTCTAGGATTCTGTCCATAAGCATCTCGCCCACGAACATGAAGCTTTGGATAAACGTGAAACCTTCGTGAAGCAAGCAATAACCGCCGACGAGATAGGTCAGCAGAAAAACTCCGATCACGACGCCTTTCAGTCGGGAGTGAAATCGGTAGGAAAATATTTTGTTTGCGGCTATGCGGGCATTGTTGCGAAGCAGGACAAGAATCATCCGGCGCCTTCTTGCGTGAGTCGGAAAAATATTTCCTCGATCTTTGTCGAGGAGCCGCCTTGGGCTTGCGCGCGTAATTGGGCCAAGGTCCCGCAGGCGACGCATGTGGCGTTATCCAGGATGGCTATTTCGTCGGCCATTTCTTCAGCCAGCGGCAAGGTGTGTGTGGATAATAAAACGGTGGTGCCGGTTTGCGTTTGCTCTTTGAGTATGCGGCTTATTTTCTGGCGCATGCGCGGATCCAAGCCGACCATCGGCTCGTCCACAACGATCAATTCGGGTTGAGGCAATAGCGCGGCGGCGAAACACAGGCGCTGGCGCTGGCCATGCGACATGTGCTCGATAAGTTTTTCCTGGTCCTTGGCGATCTCCATCTCGTTTAGCCAGTGGGTGATTCCCTCGCGCGCGACCACGGCTTTGAGGCCATAGACATCGCCGATGAATTTAAGGAATTCTGCCGGCGTAAGCTTCTCGTAGAGAAAAGGGAAATCCGGGACGTACGTGACTTTGCGTTTTGCGTTGAGGGCAGGATGGGACCAGTCCTCTCCGGCAATCAGGACGCGTCCACTGGTGGGGCTGAGAAGGCCTGCTAGAATTTTTAGCGTTGTGGTTTTACCCGCGCCATTGGGGCCAAGCAGGACGAAAAACTTGCCTCGTCCGATATGCAGGTTCAAGCGGTCGAGGGCAAGTGTGTCTTGATAGCGTTTTGTCAAATTTTCAATGCGAATCATGAGTGCTCTCCGGTAAGTATTTTTTCCAGACGGCTTTTACGGCTGCTGCGTTCAGGCGCCGAACGGATATGGCGCCTGGTAGATCCGCACGCTGTATCATTCCCGTCGGGTCGAAGAAGAGATCCATTTCAATCGTCTGTCCTTGCAACGGTATTTTTATTTTCTCCGAACCATCGGGCATTTTTTTCACCGTGATGAGCTCCGTCTCATCTTTCCTAGGCGTACGAAAATTCCATTCCTTATTCTGAAAATTGCATTTCCAGACTATGGCATCGGCTAGCCTCCTTGCGTCGAAGACACCCAAGGTTTCGCCGTGACGAAACTCCACCGCGGCGTGCTGCAAGGCGTACGCCGAATCCACTTCGATTGTGCCTTCTGCCGCAAGCGGGTTGCAGCGCACGGACGTCTTCACAACTGCCATTGCCCCATTCGCTTCTTCCTCGACGGTGTAATGCAACTTCAAGCCGCCCACCAAGGATTCCTGGTAATAGATGCCGTACCACAATTCTTCGTAGGGCGCTACGTGCAGAAATAATTGTTCCCACAACAGTGATCTGCTTTGAGGACCAAGAGGCAAGACTTCGCGCGCGACGAGAACACCGATGGACGCTAGCCACAAAAAGCCGGTTAAATAAAATGCTAGAAGCCGCACGGAGCGCTTAGACATGGGCCAAAACGGCTGCTTCCTTTATATAGGGGGCTAGCGCGGCCTCGTTCACGGTTGCACCTAGCGATGGGGACAATGACGGTTCCGCGCGCACGCATCCTCCCCAACCCATTGTGACATAAGGTGTTGCAACATCTGTTTGCAAAAGAATTCGGCCGTAGCCGCCCTCGTAGAATGCCAGTTGGGGAGCGATCGACAACGCGAACCATCTTCCTGCTGCCGCAAGTACGCTGCTCTCGCCCACTTGGCAACCCAATTGACATCGAATTCCCGATGCCTGAGCCAGCTTGGCAATGCGCCAGGCGGGAATCAAGCCGCCGCATTTGGACAGGCGCACGTTGAACATCGAGCATGCGTGCGCATCGATCAAGTTTTCTGCGTCCTGCAAACTGCGCAAGGATTC
>CAZOWS010000039.1:0-4485 GCA_964583365.1 uncultured Actinomycetota bacterium | reverse complement strand
CTAGTCTCCCCTATGCGGCCTGATCCAATAGGTTTTGATTGGGGATGGTCTGGTTGAGTGCGTCTCCTGGGTTGGGTGCTTTTGGCTGCGCAACCTCAACCTGCAGCGCGTCCCTGAGCGTCATCTCAAGATCGGCTGCTTTTTTTAGATTGCCCTCTAAATCAGGCGCTACCTGGGCTGCGAAGGCGAAGGCCTCGGGTAACGAATGTCCTTTCTCCAAAGCAATACCGATAGCATCGGCGGCGGGTTGATATTGCGGCGGCAATATGCCAAGCATCCCGTCGAGATTTTGCTCCGCGGGCATATCTATGGCCATGCTACCCAACATCGCTATGAATCGGGTTGCAACGTCGGGAGAAATAATGAGCTTGGCGGTAGGCGGAGTCGAGACGGTCACGGCCAGTTGCTGATCTTGAAGCCGGGCCGAGATCTTTTCAGCCATGCGTATCAATCCATGCGCGTAGGCCTCTCGCATTTTGGGGTTTTGCTGCATCAGCGGTTGCAAGCCTTGCTCGAATTGCTGCAGGCTCACGCCATAATCCACGAGACTGTCCACTATCGGCAGCGCGGCCGCGACATCCCAATCGGGATCGCTGCTGGGTTTCATGGCCTTGAAATGCGCATCCACGATCTTTTGTCTGTCCATGTTGCGCGCAATGGCCCATTGCAGCACACGCAGGCTTGCCTTGCCTTGCGCCATCGCAAGCAAATCCGCATCAGAGAAAATTGTCTGCCAGCTCAATCGCTCGACCATTTCCAGGATCAACGCTCTATCACCTCTCAGCGCGCTGTCTTTTGCGGCTGTGTAGAGAATGTTCTCCACTCTATCTAAATCGCCTGCGGGAAAGCTCAGCAGCAGGCTCTTGGCAAATATCTCGACATCGAATACATCAAAACGATTGGCATCCATGAATATAAGGAGTGTGGCCTTAAGCTCGCTCTTGAGTTTGTTTTTTCCCAATATTGCCAAGGGCTCCTTCTGGATACTCTTATCGCTGATCAATTCGTTGATCATAATTTTTAGGACTGCATTAAAACGTCTTTTGAATTCAGCGTACTCAGGGTCATCTTTCTTGGGTGCCTTGGACAAATCGATTTGATCCAAAAGCTTTTGGGGCAAATCCGAGGGCAAGTCGGCTTCGCCGTATAGGTCTATGTAGGCAGGCAAACATTCGGTAGCGACAACGAAGTCTTTCTCTAAGCAAAATTGGAAGATCTGTTGCACGCGAGCATCTTTTACACCCAACGACAATAGATGCGGCAAGACATCCTGCGAAATTTCCTCGTTATAAAGCGCGTCCCCCATACCTCCGGGGTCTATGGTTATTATGCGATCCAATAATTGCTCCAGATATTGATCCTTGTCCGTACCCAATAGCTTCAAGGCCCGGATAATATTCGGGACATGATCTTTCGGTATTGTGATAAGTAACACCACGAGCTCCGTCTCGAGTTGCGCCTTGTCCAACCCGCTGTCTATGGCGATACGAATATCCTCCAGCATCATAGCCTTGAGCTTTAACGCTATTTCTTCCTCAGAGGATATCCCTCCAATCGTACTCCACGCACGCGGCCGATAAAAACTGTTGTTGTCGAATCGGGCGATAAATGTATCGAAGATTACAGCGTCGCTTACGCCTAATTCCTTTAATATTTTCAAGTCGACTGCCAAATGCGAATGGCTGCCTTTTTCAAGTGGTATCATGTCGAGCGCAACCTGCGCCAATTCCTCATCCGTGAAGCCGAGATCTCTCCATTGCGTTAAGAGAAATTGCAGCCCTTTACCCGTCGGGTGATAACTGCGTATCAATTCTTGGATCTGCCCCTTAGTGTACGGCGGCTTGCCGAGAACCAAACGCAGATGCACTTCGTCGGCTTCGTCACCAATGATATCCAGCAAACTCACTATTGCTTGGTGGGGCTTATAATCAAAAGCATAGGACATTTTTTTGAATAATCTCATGATGGAATAAGTCATATGCCTGTCCGACGGGGAAATGTCCGTTTGCCTTAATAGTTTCGTCAGCAATTCGTCCAAGGTGGCTACCAATGGATCGATGGCTTTGCTGTCATGGGCGGCGCTTCTGTCATCCTGAGTGAGCGCAGCGACCGAAGGATCTACATTGTTTCGAAGCAGATCCTTCGCTTCGCTCAGGATGACATACATCCTGCGAATCGCCTCCGGCGTGCCTTGCTTCTTGAGTTCCACGAGCTCGGCGATGAGGGCATGCGACGCGTGCAAGAATAACGCGGGTGGCATGGTGGGTGGCACGGGGACCGAGGCCTTCTTTTGCTGTTCGACCAATTCTTGAATGCGCTCCAAGGCTTGTAATTCATGGCGTAGCAGGGTGATTGTATCGCCTACATCAAGTTGTGGCGTTGCTGAACCAGCGACCGAGGGCGCAACCGGCTGATTCCATAGCGCCAGCGCACGAATCGCCTGTATTTTGGGGTAATCATGTTCACCTTCGAGCACTGCAAGAATACCGGCTTTAAACTCTGGTTCTCTGCAGCCTAAGGCCAAAAGTCCTTTTATGGCATCGTGCTGGCGCACCGGCTCCGAGCCAGTCAACCAGGCCAACAGCGTGTCTTTGACTTCCGATAGCTGGACAAGATGCGATATGATAAGAACATCCATCATTGCATGGTTTTGAATATGCGGGAAAAGCCCATCGCGAATGGTTTTCTTTTCATCCGGCGTTAATTCGACTTGGGCCAATTTCTCTGCCCAATGGGACATGTAGGAATCCCTGGAAGCCCTTTCCGCAAAGGCCTTGACCAAAGCCTCTCTCAGAGAGCCGCCATACGCCAATGCCAAATCCGCGGCCGACATGGCGACATTATCGATGGAATCGGTCAAGAGGCTCTGAATCTTCTCGCACATCTGGGGGGTCAAAGGATATTTTAGCGCTTGCAATGTTCTTAGCGTCGCTCCTTGGACGTTAGACTCCCGGCTGTTCAACAATGCCAACCAATGATCATCGAGTTGCGTAATATCGCCCATGCGCGTGATGGCTTCCAGGGCATTGAGGCGCGTGTATTCGTCCACTCTGGGAAATAAATTTGTCAGCACATGTTGCTGGCAAGCAATGTCTCCTTTGGCGAATTTAATAAATGCTTCGGGGACATTCAGAACAACTTCAGGATTTCCATCATCGTAGAGATCGTATTGAATGCTCGCCCTGAACGGATCGAACGGCACATTCAAAGCCATCAATGTCTTTAATTTTGCCTTGAGAATCGCTTTGGGATCATCTGTCTTTCTTGCAATGCAGTTCTTGATTTCATCCTGAGTCAGTTCAAATACCGCCAGCGCTTCTATCGCGTATAGACCTTGGTCTCCCGGCGCAGAGAATCCTTGCATGGCCTTGGCCACAATCCATTTCTTCAACAATTCCATGTGATCGGCGGGTAAAACTGCTTGCTGCAGCGCTCGCCTGCTTTCCTCTCTTACGGATGGCGCGCTATGCAATAGACCTAATTCCAAGGCATGGCGCGTATCGGCATACGAATCCTTCAATGCCAGGAGAAGTTTCAAGGCAGCCCGTGACACGCGACCATCTTTGATATCTTTGTGCGTCAGTAGATCAAAGCATTTGTCTTTGATGCGATCGGCTTGCGCTTCATTCATGGGGTGCTGCGGGGAGGGCCCGATGAATCGGGCAACTACGGCAGTTGGGTTAATCCATTCGGCGAGCATGGTGGCAGCCTGAATATTCGTCTCATTGTGAAACTTGTAAACGCCAAGCACATCGACAAGATCATCAAAATATTCGCTACTGGCATTGGGCTGCGCTGCAATGCCTTCCAACGCGGCAGCGCTTATAGAACTATCTTTGCTCGATAGATTTTGTACGAGAAAGCTATGCAAATCTGTCTCTGCTTGAGGCCTGGCGAGCTTGGCGAGCGCCTTCGCTGCGGCTTCGCGGACTTGATCATCCTTGTCGTTTTGGAATTCTAAGAGCTTTTTCTTAAATACCTCGCTGCGCTCGTTCCAGTCGGAGAGATTCTCTATGGCCATTTTTCGTATAGTCGGATGATTGAGAAATTGTAGGAACGCGGCTCTAATGGTTATTTTTTTGGCATCGACATGCCCAAATCGCACAAGCGCTTCCAAAATATAGGCGTCCTCATCGGGCTTCAATGTCTGCCTGATAGAACGTAATTGCTTGAGCAACTCTGTGTCATCATTGTCATCCTGAGAGAATCCAGCAATACTGTCATCCTGAGGGGCAAGCGAAGCGCGCCAGAAACTATTGAGCGAAGGATCTAGATTGTACGCAACGAGATCCTTCGCGTCGCTCAGGATGACAGAACCGCGCAGACCGCCTATCAATTCATCGCGCAATTTGATTTTATCCTCAGAGATCAAATTACGTTCCTTCAACAAATTAATCGCGATGCGCCCATCGGCGCCTTTCAGCGCAGGCAATATATCAAAAAGCGCGCATCCTTCCTTGATCATGGCCTCCAGAGCGGCCTTGC
>CAZOWS010000038.1:0-16567 GCA_964583365.1 uncultured Actinomycetota bacterium | reverse complement strand
CTTCAATATCTGGAACCTCTCCCGATGTTCTCGGAGGTGGCGCAGGTGGGGTATCTCAACATGATCAAGGATACCGACGGCTACGTGCGACGTATGCCCATGATACAAAAGGCCGGCGATGGAGTGGCGATGGCATTTAGTTTGATGGCGTACATGACATATAAAAATCTCAGTTTGGAGGATATTCACCTAAAGAAAAATGAGCTGCTGAAAGTCGGTGATCTCGCCATTCCCTTAGGCAAGACAAATTCCATGCGCATTTCTTATTGCGGGATACCTGGCATTTTCCCGCACGTGTCTTTTTACAAGATTTTGAAGGACGAGGTGGACCCGAGCATGTTCCGGGACAAGATCGTAATGATTGGCCCGACAGCGCTGGAATTTCACGATAGCTTTTATACGCCCTATTACGGGGCATCCAGAACGGAAATGACGGGCGTAGAAATTCACGCCAACGCGCTGGCCACGCTCCTCAATGGTAATTTTCTCAAAAAGGCGTCACCCCCATTGCTCTGGTGGTCGCTGCTTGCGTATGGGCTGATGGTCGCAGGGCTCGCATCCTTTGTGCACCCGCTGCGCATGGTGCTATGGGCGCTGCTGTTGACTGTTCTCCAAATCTTTGTGTCCCTGCATTTTTTTCTCCAGTACAAGACTATTTATCCAACAGCGGCAGGCATCGTGGAGATATGGTCCGTGTATTTTCTTGTCACCATGTATCGTACGTTTGTCGGCGAGAGGCGCGAGCGCAAACTTAAAAGTACGTTCAAGCGCTATGTCTCTAAAGACGTTGTGGACCAAATACTCAAAAGCAAAAGCAGCGTGAAGTTGGAAGGGGACAAGAAGAAAGTGACGGTTCTCTTTTCCGACATACGTGGATTTACCAAGATGAGCGAAAAAATGGATCCGGCCGTGCTGATCAAGGAGTTGAACGAATATTTTCATGACATGATAGTGGTCATTTTTAAGCATGGCGGGACGCTGGATAAATTTATCGGCGATGCGATCATGGCCGTGTGGGGTTCTCCGCTGCCCCATGACAACGATGCGGTACAAGCCGTCAAGGCTGCCTGGGACATGCAGCAGGCGATTAAGAAGCTCAACGAGAGGCGCGCGATAGCAGGCAAGATACCGATTCAAGCCGGCATGGGAATCAACACCGGAGTGGCGGTGGTGGGCAATTTGGGTTCTTTCGACAGGATGGAGTTCACCGTGATAGGCGATACAGTGAACACGGCGTCGCGCATCGAACATCAAACGCTACCCGGCCAGGTGTTGTTGAATCAAAATACCTACGACGAGGTGAAAGACTTTGTGGACGCCGTTGCCATTGCACCGGTCACGGTGAAGGGAAAGGTGGAGCCGTTGCAGTTGTACAATTTGTTGGGAATCAAGTAGCATACCCTCCAAAATGACGTGAGGCCCGCATGAGAAAATACTTTGCCGCAGCAGTTTTAGTAGCTGCGTTGGCAATGCAGGTTAGTTGTGAATCTATCGCCCGTGCTGAGGGTGATCTTCTCGGTGGAGTTTTTGAAGGGATAGGTCGCTATATAAAGGAACACCGAGAGGGCCTCGACAATCAACTTTTCGAGCGCGACGTGCCCGTAAAATTTCGGCGTGATATAGACCTGGACCGGGTCTATGCGCCCTTCAATGTGCCATACTCTATTGCTGCTGTTTCCTTGTATTATGATTCGCAAAGCCAGTACGATCGGTCGACGTATTTTTACGACAAGGCTTTCCGCGATGCGCTGGCTAAAAAGGAGCGGGCCGCGCTTTCCATGATTGTCCTTTCCACCGTGATATCCGATCAGACACGCGGGGATGTGGGAGAGGCCTTCAACGTGATTCGGGATCTTTCCAAAGTGTGGGACGACAATTATGCCCAGTGGACCAAGGACACCGCTACGGCCTATCTATTCACCAGTCTTGGTGATTACGAGGCGGGGGCGAAGTCCCTGGAGCACGCCAAGGAGAAGGCCGCTTTGCTCAGCAAAAAAGAAACGGAGAATTTCGGCGCCCAGTATCTGATATTCCAGATGAAAAAGATAGAAGGCGTGATTGCGTATTACGACGGCAAATTCGATGTGGCCATGGCTTCGCTGGAAGAGGCCAAGACGATAGCGGAGGCCCTTAAAAAAACCAATATCGGCAAGAAAATGCCGGGAGCCTTTCACGTGCGCGCGAGTCTAGACGTTTCCATTTATCTTGCCATGATCGAAGCTGCCCAGGGAAAAACGGGCGCAGGCATGGCCGGTATAAAGTCCGCATACGAGGACGCAGTCAAAGTGAAATGGCCTTGGGGTGAAGCGCAATCGGCTCTATTTCTGGGGCTGACGGCCGAAAAGGCCAAGGACCCCAGTGCGCAACAATTGCTGGAAAAATCTTTAGTGGTCGCAAAAAAAACCGCCATTCCATTCTTTATCTGGCAATCGTATTTTCATCTCGGCGACCTGGCGTATCATCAAAAGAAAATCCCCGAAGCGATCAAGCAATTGCAGGACGCTGTTGCCGTCATCGAGTCCCTGCGTTCTAAAATCGATGCGGATGCGCAGAAAACTTCGTTCATGGGGGACAAACGGCAGGTGTACGAGGCTCTTGTTTCAGCGCTTGTGGAATCGGTCGATATCAAGGGCGCTTTTGAAGTGGCCGAAAAAGCCAAGTCGCGCGCGCTGGTGGACCTCTTGAGCACTAAGCAAGTCGGAGGTGGAGGCAAAGTGGATCCTGCGCTGGTGGCCCGCGAAGAGCAATTGGTCGAAAGCATCAACACGCTGCGCAATCAGGGATTGGGCGAAAAGGCCGCGAAGGAAATTGCGCGGCTTGAGTCCGAACATAAGCATGTGCTAGACCAAATCAAGGCTCTGAACCCAGAATTAGCCTCTTTAAAGAGCGTGGAATTGGCAGGCTTGCAGGACATGCAAAATCTGCTGGATGACAAGACCGTGATCATTGAATTTTTCCAGGCCGAGGATGCGCTCTATGAAATTCTCCTTTCCCATACGGACGTAAAGGTCGAGAAGGTTCCGCTGAGCCGCAAAGAATTGTCTGAAAAGGTAAAGGCCCTGCGCGTGATGATGGGCAAGCCCAAAATTCCGGCAGTGTACAAACTGTTGGAGAAATTGAACGCCGCGATGATAGAGCCTTTCGCCAAGGATATAGAGGGGAAAAATATCATCCTCGTACCCGATGGTCCCCTGCATTACATGCCGTTCGCGGCTTTGATGGACAAGGATGGTAAGTATTTGATGCAGCGCAATGTTTTGTATTATGCGCCTAGCGCCAACGTGCTCAAGTTCTGCGTCGCGAAGAGACAGGAAGGCTTCGAAACCATATTGGCGATGGGCAATCCGGATCTTGCGGATCCCAGAATGGATTTACCCAACGCCGAGTTAGAAGCCAAGGCAATCAAGTTGCAATTCCCTAAGACGGATTTGTACATCGAGAAGGCCGCGACAGAGACGCTTTGCAAAAGTTCCATGGGTAGTTACGACATCGTTCACTTTGCCTGTCACGGGGAAATGGATGCCGTGCAGCCGCTGGCTTCTTGCTTGCGATTGGCTCCGGATACGTCAAACGACGGGCGCTTAACGGCCGGCGAGGTATTCGACATCCCCATTCACGCGCAACTGGTTGTGCTGAGTGGTTGCGAAACGGGGCTTGGAAAAATTGCCAGTGGCGACGAGATATTGGGTCTCACGCGCGGATTCCTTTACGCGGGCAGCCCGGCCGTGATGGCCAGTTTCTGGAAGGTGGACGACAACGCGACATCCATTTTGATGACGACGTTTTACGCGAATTTGGCCAAGGAAGGAAAGGCCGGCGCCCTGCGCCAGGCCCAGCTTAAGACCATGGAGACTAAAAAGCACCCGTATTTTTGGTCTTCTTTCTTTCTCACCGGGGACGCGAGGTAGGGGCACGATGATTACTTTCAAGCGAGACGTATGCAAAGACTTTTATAACGCCACGCAATACGAGTGGCTGGAGACCAATGGTCTGGGGGGCTATGCATCCTCCACGATCAATGGTGCGAACACCAGGCGCTATCATGGCTTGCTCGTGGCGGCTTCCAAGCCGCCCAGTGGGCGGGTGGTGCTGCTCTCCAAAGTGGAAGAGACCATTATCGTGGACGGGGAAAAATACGAGTTGTCCTGTAGTCAATACCCCAATGCGATTCATCCGATGGGCCATCACTATCTCAAAGAATTCCGCCTCATGCCATATCCCAAATTTATTTACGAGGTGAAGGGCGTCACCATCGAGAAGGCTATCGCGATGGTGCACGGCAGCAACACCACGATTATCAGCTACACGATTTTTTCCGAGTCCGAAGAGATTGACTTTTTCGTGCGCCCGTTGATTAATTTTCGGGATTATCATCATCTCACGACCACCGAGGAGTCTTTGCGTTGCCAGCGGGATGTCTACGAAGGCGCCGTGAAGCTGACGCCGCATTCGGGTCTGCCCTCGTTGTATCTGTATCACAACGCCAGTGCGTTCAAAGAGTCCAACTATTACTACAAGGATTGCGAATATCAGGAAGAAGCGGTGCGGGGTTTTGATTGCCACGAGATGTTGTTCAACCCGGGTTCCTTCGTGTACAACATCGAAGATGGCGACAATTGCGTGCTGGTGGCGTCCACCGAATCCTACGACGAGATAGACACGATGGATCTTTTGCAAACAGAAATTAGCCGGCGTAGCAAGGTCCTGCGCAGTAGCAAGTTGGGCAAGCCCGCGCTGGACCCATTGTTGGTGGCAGCCGATTCGTTTCTCGTAGCGGGTTCCAAAGAGAACACACGCATGGTGATTGCAGGGTATCACTGGTTTGGCCCGTGGGTGCGCGACACGCTCATCTCGCTGCCTGGCTTGACGCTGACACAGGAGCGACCCGAAGAGGCAAAAAGTATTTTGACCACCATGGCGATGTATTGTTCGGAGGGGATGTTGCCCAATCGTTTCAGCGAAGAAAAGAACGAGCCCGAATACACGTCGGTGGACTCGGCGTTGTGGTTTTTCTACGCCGTGGACAAGTTTTTGGATGCCACCGGCGACATTACTTTCGTGGAGCGCGAGCTCTTGGGCACGCTATTGAACATCATCCATTATTACGTACATGGGACGCGCTTCGCCATTCACATGGACGAGGACGGCCTGATCACGTTCGATTCTCCCGAAATTCCGCTGACATGGACCGACGTGAGAATTTCCGGAAAGCCCTTGATACGTCGCAACGGAAAGGTTGTCGAGATCAACGCGCTCTGGTTCAACGCGATCAAGGTCATGGAGAAGATCACCGGACAATTGAAGATGAAGGATGAACAGCGCTACTATTTGGGGCTGTGCGAGAAGGTGCGCGAAAGTTTCAACAACGTGTTTTGGAATCCGCGCACGAAATATCTTTTTGATAGCGTGGACGGCGAGAGCCGCGACGAATCTGTTCGTGCCAACGCGGTGTTCGCCATTTCTCTTCCGAATGAATTGCTCGCCAAGCCAAAGCAGAAGGCCGTGTTGAAAGTGATGGAAGAGGAATTGTTGACCACCTATGGTTTAAGGACATTGTCCCCGAGGGATCCCTCTTACATTGGTACGTACCGGGGTGGCGTTATCGCGCGCGATGCGGCGTATCATCAAGGCACAGTTTGGGCCTGGCTGATCGGGCCTGCGATCAGCGCTTTTCTTAACGTGAACGGCGCGACGGCAGCGAATAAAAAGAAGATGGAAAAATTGCTCGAGCCGCTTTTTGAACATTTGAAGCAAGCGGGATTAGGAACAGTGTCAGAAATATTCGATGGAGACTTGCCGCATCACCCTCGCGGATGTATTTCGCAGGCCTGGAGCGTTGCGGAATTATTGCGCGTATGCGTGGAAGAAATCTGGGCCGAACGGGACAACAAGCGGGATGACGTGGTCCCGCATATCAGCAAAAGATTTTAATTAGGGACACACGTCGTATTCGGATTGCGTATTGCGTTCAATCCGAATACGACGTGTGTCCCTAATTAAACATTAGAAAGAAAAGACTCCCGCCGCGACCACCGTTGCCCAGCCGCCTTTTACAATTGCAGATTGGGACACGCCCGTGGTGCGCACGATTTTGTCGCTGATACGATACACTTCCTTCTTTTCATCCCAGCTCTTGTTTTCGTCGAATTCCAGTCCGAGCGTGGAGGCTAACATGGCTGCGGCTAGATCTTCCCCGTAGTCCGCGGCGTATTTTTCGGTTTGCCCGTAGGCGTGATGTTCGCTCAAATACCCGTACATGTTGGCATCGGAGGGAATCGCGCAACCAATGGAAGCAGCGATCAGGCGATAGGGCTCATTGCTGCGGCATTGGCTGATGACGCAAAACGTGATTTGGCCCGGCACGATCTGTTTCAATCCCTTGGCGCGCGACAGGATTTTGCAATGCGGCGGCAAAATACTCGAGACGGTCACTATGTTGCATTTCTCGATGCCGGCGTCCCTCAGGGCCAACTCGAAAGAACGTAATTCTTCTTTGTGAAAGCCCACGCCCTTCGTGAAGAAAATACTTTTCGGAACGAACGGGTGATGCATCATGCGTCCTGATCTCCTATAGCTGGGGCGGAAATATACGATCTTACAAAAAAGAAGTCAAACAATTCGTCGCCGTTTTTCTTTGACGCGTTTCGCGGCATAGAGGGTAATAAAATACGACGCGATGGCGCAGGCGAGGCCAAAAAAGATGCTGCCCACCAGCACTGACAATAAGCCCAACTCCAGGTTATTTACCTCGAAAAGCTTGTCTTGCCACAATTCCGGCATCAACCTATCGCAGTGAAGCAGGGCCTTGCCGATCTTGTATTCCGCCCAGTAGATGAGAGGGGCGATAAAGGGAAGAGATATTTGAGTGCCCGCGATTATTGCCAGCCGATTGGGTTGGTGCATGACAAAAGCCACGAGAATTGCCAACAGCGTGTGAAAACCATAAAAAGGAGAGCACCCGATGAATACACCGACGGCGACGCCAAGGGCGATGTCCTTGGGTTCCTGATGTTCGAGCAGCAGGAGCCGGATTTTTTGAAACATTTCTTTGATGTTGAAGCGAAGGGTCATCGATGGCGCTTGAGCAACAGTGTTCCGGCAAGAAAAATACCGATGCCTACAAAAAACATCACGAGTTCCTGCCGTATTGCATTTTCTTGGCTAAGGCCCACGAACAAGGCCGAAGGGAGCATGGTCATGCCCGTGAATTGCAGGATTCTACCCAAATGCATCGGTCATCGCAGCGGTACGTCTGCGTCGGGTTTGCCATCCCCGTCGGAATCGCTTTGCTTGCGCCAAATGACGCCGTTTTTATCCACCGTTACCCAGAGGTCGGTTTTTCCGTCGTTGTTGACATCCCATTCCCGGATAGAGACATCGGCGGGCATGGGCTTGCCTGCAGGGGCAATTTTTTCCCAAGATTTCTTTTTGAGATTGGGAACAGGTTTTATTTGTTCCTTTTGAATATTTTTGGGTACTTTGATGACTTTCTTAGGTTTGGGGATTTCGACCTTTGCTGGTTCTGGGGCTGGTTCCGTTTTTTGCGGCGCCGTTATTGCAGGCGTCAAAGTCGGCGGGGGAGGTAATTGTCTTGTGGGCACGATAGAGGGAGTGGGCACATACGCTGCCGGAGCCACTGGCTGGGGCTGAACCGCAGGGGTTGCTATCTCTGGTGCTTTATCTTGTTTTAGCTTTGCCACGAGATCTTTGGTTTTTTGATCGTTGGGTCGCAACCGTAAATATTCGCGAAACGATTCCAAAGCAGCGATTTTGTTTTGCTTTACTTCCAGATAGATTTTCGCTAGCCCGTAATGGGCATTGGCAAATTTAGGATCGGCAAGCAACGCGTCCCGAAAGTGCTGCATCGCCATTTCGCTGGATCCCGTTTTGTTGTAGACGACGCCTAGATTGTAATGCACCTCGGCGTCGTTGGGGTTGAGACGAAGCGATTCCTGCAGCTCTTTCGCGGCCTCGTCGAATTGCCCCTGCTTCAAATAGACCAGGCTCAAATTATTATGCGCCGCAACATGATTGGGAGCTACGCGAATGGCTTCCTTATATTTGGTAATCGCCTCGGTGAGCTGCCCTTTGTTGAAATACGCCAACCCCATGTTATTCAAGGCATCGGCCATATGCGCGTTGAGCGAGACCGCTGTGGTGTATTGTTCGATGGCCTCATCCTGCATTCCCTTGTTGCCGTACACGGCGCCTAAATTGTAATAAGCCTCCGAGTAGTTAGGGTCCAGCGCGGTCACTTTTTTAAATTCCGAGATGGCCTCGTCCAACTTACCGGAATTGTAATAGACAATTCCCAGATTGTTGTGCAAATCGGTATTGGTCGGGTCTATCTCCAAGGCCTTTTGATAGCGTGCAATTTCCCCTTCGGCAGGGTTCTCAGCCAATACATTTTGCGTACACGCGCATAGTAGAACAAAAACTGCCATAACAAAGTAAGTTCGCTTCATCGTCGCTGCTCCTTAAGGGAAATCGAAGTGGTTAAAGACACAGCGGCAATGGTACCAAAATGTTGCCCAAAATTCTCTATCATTAAAACTTTGACATCGTTTTTTGATTGGTGTTGAATAGGGCGAGCCTTTCATCCCGTACAAACAACCGGCATTGAGAAGTGGGAGGTAGCATGGTTCAGAAAACTGAAAACGCGAGCGGCGCAGACCGCAGAAAATATATTCGTATTCCTTACGAGGCCGTATTGCGGTACAAGTCGCGCCCCGAGAAGGGACCTAAAAAGAAGCTTTTTTTAGATGCGGCGAGCAAGAATATTTCCAGCGGCGGCATTCTTATGACGACGAAGGAACATTTTGCAGCCGGCACGTTGTTGGAAGTGGAGCTGGATATCCCGAGCCTCGAAGGCTACAGCACGGTGACCATCACCGGGCAAATCGTGCGCAGCAAGGAAACGCAAGGTGGCAAGATGCACGAGAATGGCGTTTCCATCTGCAAGATCAAGGAAGAAGATAGGGACATGCTCGAACAATTTTTGGAATTCTTTCCCGAGATGGAGATAGTAGAAAAGTAATCTTTTGCAAAAGCCCCTGTTTGTTTTTGTTGTCCTTCTGTTGGGATTTGTTCTGTTCTTCATGCGCAGCGGCGAGAGGGCGTTATGGTCCTCCGACGAAGGCCGCTACGCAGAAATTCCTCGCGAGATGATCTCGGCGGGCGACTTTATTTCACCTCACTTAAATTACGTGCGTTATTTCGAGAAGCCTCCGCTCGTGTATTGGCTGACGGCTGCTGCCTATAAGGTCGTGGGACAAACCGAGGGGGCCGCGCGTTTTTGGCCCGCGTTTCTTGGCGCCCTGGGCATCGTGATGACATGGTTTTTTTCGCGCCGATGGTTTGGCTCCGAAGCGGCTGCTTGGGCTGCCTTGCTGTTGTTGACCTGCATCGGATATTTTCTGGTAGGTCGCTATCTCGTGCTGGATATGCCATTCACGTTTTTTTTCGCGGCTGGTATGTTCTGTTTTTTAGAGGGTTTCGAAAGTCGCAAGAAGTTTTTTCTCGTGTTGTCCTACGCGTTGTTAGCATTAGCCACGCTCGTCAAAGGTATTGTTGTCGGCCTGTTCGCTGTCCTCATTGTTTCCGTCTATCTGACATGTTCGCGGCAATGGAGTCGTTGGAGGGATACGGGACTAGTTTGGGGAATAGCACTGGCGGTGGCACTCCTGATACCCTGGTTCGCGGCCGTTTGCTGGGAAAATCCATCGTTTTTTCAGTTCTTCTTCGTGCACGAGCATTTTCAGCGCTTCATGACGCATGGGGCTGGCCGGTCGGGGCCGTTCTATTATTTTTTTGGAATAGGCATGCTCTTTTTCTTTCCGTGGTCTTTGCTCGTGCTTGGAATCGGCAAAGGAATTTTTCTGGATCAAAAGAGACTCTTTCTGTTGATCTGGATTGTGGCGGTCTTTGCTTTTTTTTCGGTCTCGCGCTCTAAATTGCCCCCGTACATTCTTCCTATTTTACCCCCGCTGGCTATGTTGACCGCGTTGCGGGTCAAGGATTTGCTGGGGATGCCGGATGGCTCGGGGCGCAAGACCCTACAGAGAGTTTTTGGTTTAGCTTTTTCTTTGATCGCCGTGGGGACACTTGTTTTGGTGATTGCTCTCCCTTTTATCAAGATGTCGGAAAAAGTTTGGCTGGAGCACTTCATTTACGCAGTGGTCTCGCTTTTTCTGTTGGGTTCGGGGGCTGCATTTTTGCTTGCGAGGAAACATAAGGACCTCAAATTTGCAGTTCTGGCCTGGTGCGTTACGATTTTAGTATCTTACCCGGTGGTGATTTTGGCCATGGAGAATCTAGATACGGTGCAGAGCAGCAAGGGAATAGCGATGGTGCTTAAGCCAGTATTGCGCGCGGAAGATACGCTGGCAATTTACGGTGGTTTTGAGGATTTTAGCGATATTCCTTTCTACTTGAATCGACGCGTGATGATTGTCGGCGCGAACGTAGGCGAATTGACCTACGGAAGTCGATTCCCGGAAGAAAAAAAATGGTTTGTTAGCGTAGAAGAATTCCAAGGCGAGCTAATCCGTGCCCAGGCCGAGGGGCGTAATGTGTATTGTCTAGCCGAGAGAAGCGAGTATAATGAACTGATGGAGAAGGGGATACGAAGTCTGGAAGTGTTCCATTCTACCCCAAAAGCCTTTATTTTAGCGCAGCGCACACAGACCAAATCCAAGTAAGGATGGCCTTTCTGCCTTATCTTTCCATAGTCATTCCTGTCTTTAATGAAGAGGACAATCTCTTGCTTCTCTACGAGCGCGTGAAGAAAACCGCTGACGTAATGGGCAAGGACTATGAAGTCTTGTTCGTGGACGATGGCAGCCGGGACAAAAGTTTCGAGATATTGCAAGGATTGGCCAACTCGGATCCGCGCGTGCGCGTGTTGCAGCTTTCCCGCAATTTTGGTCAGCACGCTGCGGTTTTTGCGGGGTTCGGCAAGGCATCCGGAGCGGTGATCGTGACGCTGGACGCGGATTTGCAAAATCCGCCCGAAGAAATTCCCAAATTGGTGGGAAAAATTGAAGAGGGCTTTGAGGTCGTTGGCGGGGTACGCAAAGATCGCGAAGACTCTTTGCTGAGAAAATTGCCTTCTATGGTGGTCAACAAAATCGCAAGCCGCGTCGTGGGCGTGAAGGTGCGCGATTGTGGATGCATGCTCCGGGCCTACCGGCGGGAGCTCGTGGCGGATATGCTGCAATACGAAGAGATGTCTACCTTCATACCTGCGCTGGCGAATTCTTTGGCGAGGGATGTTGCTGAAGTCGAGGTGGAACATTCCGCGCGCACAAAGGGGAAGTCCAAATATCACCTGTTTGCGCTGCTCAAAATAAACTTTGACCTCATCACGGGATTTTCGCTTTTACCGATTCAGATGTTGAGCTTGCTGGGATTGGTGACCGCGCTTGTCGGCGGGGGTTTCGGAGTATTTTTGTTGATACGCAGGTTGTTTGTGGGGCCCGAAAGCGAAGGCGTGTTCACCCTTTTCGCCATTTTGTTCGTGTTCGTGGGGCTGTTGTTTCTAGCCCTCGGGCTTATCGGCGAATACGTGGGACGCATCTATCTGGAAGTGCGCAAGCGGCCAAAATTCACGGTGAAGCGAGAGATAGGATTTGTCTGAGTGGTCCCTTCCATGCGTTTGGTTGTTTTTGCTTACAATCTTGTCGGTGTGCAATGTTTGGAAGCTTTGCTCGATCTCAACGCAGAGATAGCGCTTGTCGTGACGCATGCGGATGATACGTCGGAGGAAGTCTGGTTTCCGTCGGTAAACGAACTGGCTCTAAGGAAGGGATTGCGCGTGATGATGCCGGAATCACCGCGAGACCCCGCGCTCGTCGAGGCAATACGGCAGATTCGTCCGGCGGCCATATTTTCTTTTTATTACCGTAAAATTCTCTCGGTTGATATTCTCGGATGCGCCACGCACGGTGCGTTCAATTTGCACGGTTCACTTTTGCCGAAATATCGCGGCCGATGTCCGGTGAATTGGGCCCTGATCAATGGAGAGAAAGAGACGGGCGTGACCTTGCACGAAATGATAGCCAAGGCCGATGCGGGGAACATTGTTGCACAGAAAAGCGTGCCGATAGAAGAAAAGGACACGGCCTACACGCTCTTTGGTAAAATCGCCGACGCAGGGACTGCTGTCGTGAAGGATTTTTACCCGCGGCTTTTGAGGGGCACTATCACGAGTGTTGCACAGGATCATTCCCAGGCCACGGTGTACGGTGGAAGGCGGGCCGAGGACGGTGTGTTCGGCTGGGATGGGGATGCGCGCTCGATTTATAATCTCGTGCGGGCCGTGACGCATCCGTATCCAGGGGCTTTTACCATGGTCGGTGGCGAAAAACTTTTTGTCTGGTGGGCGCTTCCGCGCACGGTGGAAGGTGTCGCGCAAGCTGTGCCAGGGACGATTTTAGACGTCAAGAAGAACGCGGGTGTGCTGGTGGCAACGGGAGCCGGAGCCTTGTTGCTCAAACGCGTGCAGGCAGAAGGTGAGTTGGAGAAGGCCGCCGATATTTTTGCGGAAGAACGGAAATGGAAGGCGGGGAAAATTTTGTCATCCTGAGCGAAGCGAAGGATCTAGATTGGAATAAACGAGATCCTTCGCTTTGCTCAGGATGACATCAACAAAAGGAATACACCGTGAAAGTTCTCGTTACTGGTGGTGCGGGGTTTTTGGGGTCCCATTTGGTGGAAGCGTATTTGAAGCGCGGGGACGAAGTCATGATTTTGGACACGGGATCTGATTTTAAGATACGTCATCTCTTGAGTAATTCCAAATTGCAATACATCAAAGAAAATATCTTCAACGAAAAGATGTTGGATAGCTTGGTGATGAAGGCGGACTTGGTCTATCACATGGCGGCCGTGGTCGGCGTCGAGCATTATGTCGAAGATCCGTACAAGGTTCTCAACATCAACGTCAACGGCACGCAGCGCTTGCTCGAGGCCGCGTTCAAGTACGGAAAAAAGGTGGTGTTTGCTTCCACGTCGGAAGTGTACGGGCGTAGCACGCAGATTCCGTTTAAGGAAGATGGCGATCGCGTTCTCGGGTCCACGCAAATCGATCGATGGTGCTATTCCACGTCCAAGGCCGTGGGAGAGCATTTTTGCTTTGCGTACAAGAAAATGGGCTTGCCCGTGGTTGTTGTGCGTTACTTCAACGTGTATGGTCCGCGGCTAGACGCGCTGGACGTGGGGCGTGTGATCACGATATTTTTGGGGCAGATATTGCGCAAGGAACCAATCACGGTGATCGGGGACGGCAAGCAAACGCGCTGTTTCACCTACATCTCCGATGCGATCGAGGCCACCGTGCAGGCTGGTCTGCGCAAAGAAGTGGAAGGCGAAATTTATAATATTGGCACGGACGTGGAGTCCACGATTTTGGATTTGGCGCACGCGATGAAAAAGATATGCGATTCCCAGTCGCCGATTCAGTTCGTGCCGCAGCAAAAGGTTTACGGCGAAAGCTACGAGGACGTGCCGCGCCGAGTGCCCGACATCACCAAACAGAAAAAGATGCTGGGTGTGACGCCCAAAGTTGCTCTGGAAGATGGGTTGCGCGAGACCATTGCCTGGTTTGCCCAAATCCGGTGATGAGATGACAGAAATATTTTTAAAAGTGGACGTGGACACCCGCAGGGGTTTCCGCGAGGGCGTGCCAAGGCTGCTGGACATTTTTCGGGAAACGGGGATCACCGCTAGCTTTTTCGTTTCCATGGGGCCTGACAATTCGGGTCGGGCCATTCGCCGTGTTTTGCGCCCCGGATTCTTAAAAAAAATGCGTCGCACCAACGCCGTGGGGACATATGGTTTTCCCACGCTAATTTATGGGCTGTTGTGGCCTGGGCCACGTATCGTGCGGGTTAACGATGCCGCGCCCCTGCGTCGCATTGTCGCGGAAGGTCACGAGGCGGGTATTCATGGGTACGATCACGTTTACTGGCATGACAGCTTGGACGCGATGGCGCCCAAGGCCATAGCCGAGCAGCTCGACAAGGCCATCGCCACGTATCAGGATGTCCTGGGTCAGCAGCCGGTAGGCTTCGCCGCGCCCGGTTGGACATGGAATCGCAAGGCGCAAGAGTTGTTCAAGCGCTATCCCTTTCGCTACACGAGCAACACGCGCGGCATAGAGCCGTTTTTTCCCATACTGGATGGGCAAGGCTACGATCTCTTGGAAATCCCGACGACATTGCCCACGTTGGATGAAGTGCTGGGCAACAAGGCCCAAACGCCAGACGAACTCCTGTCGTTTTATCTTAAAAAAATTCATCATCACAGCCTTCACGTGCTCACGCTGCACGCAGAGCTGGAAGGTCTCGCTCACGCCCCCTGGTTTCTGAATTTACTGAAAATACTGAAAGACGAAGGGGCCGTGTTTCGCCCGCTCAAAGATTTAGCCCGGCGATGTTACGAAAACAAAGACAGCGTTCCGCACAACGATGTGCTTAACGGCGCTATAGATGGGCGGGCCATGGATGTGGCTATGCAAGGCCTCGGGGCAAGGCTTTCCGTGGGAGGGCCGCTGGCGCCATGAATCACGCGGGTCTCGTGCTTCTTTTTGCTGTCCTTACATCGGTCTCGACTTTCCTGGGAGGATTGCTCGCTATACGGTACAAGAATACTATCCTGCCGATCATCGGATTTGCAGCGGGCGTGATGATTGCCACGGCATTTGTCGATCTACTGCCCGAGGTGTTCGCGCTGATGCCGTCCGGAGAACAAAGCGTGCGATGGATCATGGGGTTCGTTGTCGCGGGTTTTATTGTGTTTCATTGCCTGGAGAAATTCACGCTCTGGCATGCGTGTAGCGAAGAGGACGCGCATTTCGGACGGCATCAAAACATCGGCATATTGGGCGCGATGGGACTTTCTGTACACAGTTTTTTTGACGGCATTGCCATCGGCATATCTTTTCAGTCCGGTTTGCAAGTGGGCATACTTGTTTCCACGGCCGTGGCGTTGCATAAATTCTCCGACGGCTTGAGCATGGTGAGCATCATGGCGTTGAATAAGAACTCGCTGTCCGCGTCGTTGAAGTGGCTGACGGTCAATGCGCTTGTCCCCATCGTCGGGGCCTTTTCCACGTTCGCGTTCACCATGTCCAACACGGCCATGGCGCTGATGCTGGCCTTTTTTTCCGGACTGTTTCTCTACATAGGCGCTAGCGATCTTTTGCCCGAGGCCCATCGCGACAATACATCGGCCGTTACGTTGCTGGCCACGGTCGGTGGCATATTATTTGTTTTTGCTGTGATCGCCATATTTCACCATTAAGGAAATATCATGCGACTCGGAATGCGTGGCAAAATAACGTTGACCATGGTCCTGTCCACTTCGGTGGTCATAGGGCTTTTTTATTTCTTCATCGTGCGAGAGGTCCGCAATGTTCTGCAAACCTCGGCTATCAATCGCGGACTGGCCATCGCTGAATCACTCGTCGAGCAAGTGCAAAAAGGGTTGGATCAGGGATTCTTGGAAGACCTGCGCATCACGTTCGGGCGCATCGCGCAGATGCGGCGCGAAGCGGTCTACATGTTTCTCATGGACAAGACCGGCAGAGTCATTGTGCATTCCGACCCTCGTGCGGAAGGCGTGGAAATGCATGACCCGATTTCCGAGGCGGCTCTCAAAAGCAAGGGGAGTCTTGTGCAGCGCTATCGTGCGGATTTGGGTCGCGAAGAGGAATTGGAAGATGTCTACGATATATCCGCGCCCGTGTTTCTCAATAAGGAGCGCTGGGGCTCTTTTCGCATCGGCATCAGTTTCCAGGACCGCGTTGCGGATAACATTCGCTCGGTGACAGGCAGAATCACGTTGTTGAGTATTTCCGGTCTTATCCTGGCCGTGATGCTGGCGTTTGTGATTTCCACGCTGCTTGTGCGGCCCATTACGCGCCTGATAAAGATCACGCAGGAGGTCGAGAAGGGGAATCTAAAAAGTGATTTTGATTTTCCGAATCATGCCGACGAGATTGGGGTGCTGGGATCGTCGTTTTCCCGAATGCTGGAGAAATTAAGAGAGGGCTACGAACGCATTGAAAAGATCTCCATCACGGACTCTCTGACAGGCTGCTACAACTATCATTACTTTCAACAGATTATGGATCAGGAAATCGTGCGCGCCAATCGCTATGAGCATCCTGTGTCACTTATCATCGCGGATATGGATCGTTTCAAGGCCTTGAACGATCAATGGGGACATATGAAAGGCAACGAGGTATTGAAAACCGTTTCCTCGGTGATCGCTAACACGATACGTCAAACGGATATTCTCGTGCGCTACGGAGGAGATGAATTTATTATCCTGTTACCTGAAACGGATTTGGCCGGAGCGGTGAAAGAGGCCGAGCGCGTGCGCAACGAAGTGCAAAAGCGCTGCGTGTTTGTTTGGGATGCCACGACCGTGAATATCACGATCAGCGTGGGTGTGGCAGGATTTTCCAAGCCGCCGATGGACAAGGCCGTGCTGTTGGAGAAAGCGGACAAGGCTTTGTTTCGCTCGAAGCTGCAGGGAAAAAATAGGGTCGAAGCAAACACCG
>CAZOWS010000037.1:0-12348 GCA_964583365.1 uncultured Actinomycetota bacterium | reverse complement strand
AATTGGGTTTGGACGTGAGCATTTAATATGAAAATCCTCGGGATTATTTGCTTGATCAGTGCCGTGTGTCTTGCCGGCGGCTGCTCCGCCATACAGGCTAAGAATGAAGCCGATTTAGGGGCCGCGGCCTTTGCAGAAAATGATTTCAAAAAATCCACGGAACATTTTGAAAGAGCTGTGGAGGGGGACCCGAATAGCACAGAACATCTTACGTTGCTGGGCTGGTCCTACTATAAGATACCGAATTATGATAAGGCTATTGCTACATTCGAAAAACTTGGACGTATGGATCCCAAAGCCGAAGCTGCCTATAACGGGAGGGGTTGGAGTAATTTCAAGATGGGCAATAATGATCAAGCCATTCACTTTTTTGAGAAAGCCATTGAGATCGACCCAAATGATTCGGTAGCGTACGGTGGTTTAGGTTGGGCGCATTTTAAGAAAGGTAACGTGGACATTGCTGAAAAGTACTTCTTTGCAGCAATGCGCAAGGGCATAAAATACGGGAGCAGCAGATTCGCTGCTCCAGAGGCCCATCGTGGCTTGGGCTACCTGAATTTTAGCAAAAAAAATTATGACACAGCGCTACGGCATTATAAAATTGCTGTGCAGGGGATACCGGATTGGAATGATGCTCGCGCGAAGTGGGCGGAATGTTTGTTCATAAAAGAGAAATACGCTCAGGCGATACCCGTGTACGAACGGGTGTTGCAGCATGGGCCAAAGACTGCGGAGATTTATGACAAGCTGGGCTGGAGTTACCATCGTTTAAAAGGCTTGCCCCGCATGGTTGGGCGCATTGAGTATTGGTGGAATGAGGAGCATGCCCGCGACATGTTCAAGAAAGCTCTTGCTATAGATCCGAATTACGCCAGTTCACTATCCGGTCTAGCTGAGCTCGGATCGGGAATCACGAGCAACGCCGACAATAAATCGCCTACCATAGAATCCAAAGAATCCAATTACACCAGCACCACCTCGGCTCCCGCCGTATCGGACACAGAAACATTGATCATAACCGCTGACTAACGTTGTCATTGATCCTATTACCAAGGGGGAATCATGAAAGATATCGGTATAGTTTCCGTGGGGTTGATAGGTCTCATTGTTTGCCTGCTTTTGCTGGACGGTTTGGGATCAGTTTCTGCCATCGACGCGGATAAAGCATCAACAGATCAGAATAGCGTCTCCTACTCCATGGAAGCCTGGGATCACTACTACGACAAGGATTTGGACAAGGCGATAGAACTCTTTAAAGAAGAAGTAAAACTCCATCCCGATTGGTGCGATCCCTACGATGGTCTCGGCTGGTGCTATTTGCAAAAGGGTGATTTCCTCAACGCACAAGATAATTTTCAAAAGTCTCTTAAAATTTATGCCTATTATCCAAATTCCCTTGCAGGGATGGCTGAAGTAACGGCATGGAAATATCGCCGATTCAACAGAGCGTGGGCCACGTATTACGCTGGCGGTTTTGAGAAAGCGATAGGCCTATTCAACGAAGTTTTGTCCGGAGACGGAAGCCGCCTGCCCAAAGAAGAATTTTGGCGCGCGCAAAGCGGACTGGCATGGTCGTATGTAAGCGTCAAGGAATACGACAAAGCGATACAAAATTTTCAAGAGGTGTTGAAGGTTAGCAAAGACAATTATGATGCGACGAAAGGCCTGGGAATGGCCTACTTCGAGAAGGAGGATTGGGAGAATTCTTTAGCGAACCTAGAAGCATCCTTAAAGTTAGTAGCGTATCAGCCGGATGTGCAAAGTAAAATTGCCTGGATATACAACAAAAAAACAGACTATGCCAAGGCCATCGAAGAGTTTGAGAAGGCAATGAAACTCAATCCCTACTTGGTGGAGCCTTACAAGGGGCTCGCGTGGACATATTACGCATTGGGGGACCTCAAAAAAGCCAAGGAATTTTTTAATACGGCGATCAAAATATATCCAGGCTACATTGCGGACCAGAAGTTCAAAGATATATTGAAGGCCAACAAAGACTGGAGTGATTTAATCAAGACCCTCGCATGGAGTTATTACACGGTAGGCCTTTATAAAGAGGCTGGCGAAGAATTTAAAAGCGCTGCCCAAGAGTTGGGGGATGATGCGGATATTTTGAGGGGATTGGGCTATACCGAATACAAGTTGGGCCAGTACGACAAGGCCATAGAGTATTTTAATCGCTCGCTCGCAATTGATTCCACTTTGCCGCCTGTTAGCGAGTACGTCATTATACCTGGGACTATTGCCACCTACGCGATCAAGAGTGATGCCCAGTCCAGTCTTGCCTGGGCCCTTTATTACAAGGGAAAATACGACGAAGCGATAGCAGAGTTCGAAAAAGTTCTGGCGAAACATGCCGATTGGATCGATGCGCACGATGGTTTGGGTTGGGCCGGCTACATGAAAAAAGATAACGTCAAAGCGGAAAAAGCTTTCAGGGATGCCCTGACCCTCAACCCTGGCTATGCCGATGCGTTGAACGGCTTGGCAGCCATAGACCAAGCCAAATACGGCAGATCAGGGTTAGGCTGGAGTTATTATTATCAGGGTAATTACAAAGCGGCATTGAAGCAATTCGCAGACATTGTTAAGGGGAAGGATCCCAATTTTCCCAAAGATCAAATCTGGTCCATCCATGACGGTATGGGCTGGTGCCATTATTGGTCTGGCAGTTTTGAAAAAGCCCAAAAGGAATTTGAATTGGTGCTAAGCGAAAAGGCTGATAACGTCGATGCCATGGTGGGATTGGGCTACGTGTTGTTTGCCAGGGAGAGCTACTCCGAAGCCATCGAAAAGCTTAACAGTGCACTCAAAGTTGCTCCCTACAACTACGATGCCTTAACGCGTCTAGGTTGGTCTTATTACAAGACGGGAGATTATGCCAAGGCCATTGATCAGTTCAAAAAAGCAATAGAGATCAACGTCTATTTGGTGGATCCCTATTTTGGCCTAGGCTTAAGCTACTACCGAAACAAGAACATGGCAGAAGCCAAGGAGACACTGGGTATCGCCATAGACATATATCCTGATTATGTCCTGACAGATGAATTCAAAAAAATACTTGAAAAGGACAGCGATAAGCTTGACTCTTCCACGCGTTTTGGTTGGAGCTATTATTACAAGGGCTTGTACGATAAGGCCTCCGAGATGTTCGCCACGGAATTAAAGCGCGATTCCAATTCCACGGATGCCTTGCTGGGACTTGGATCCATCTTTTATCAGCAGGGGGACTACAAAGCCACCATCAGCAAATTGGAACCCTTGCTATCCGGCAAGCCAGAGACGGAAAAAGGCTGGCTTAAATGGAGCTATGTCTTGACGAATCTGGGCTGGAGTCACTACAACACGGGCAACTACGACAAGGCCTTGGCGTATTTTGATCAGCTCGTGACGCTCCACAAAGACGATGTAGTTTTCGCTGAACCATATAGCGGCCAAGGCTGGTGCTTGCTCAAAAAAGGTGATAAAAAAGCCGCCAAGGAGAAGTTCTTAGAGGCTGTCAGGATTTTCCCCGGCTATATCAGTGCTGTAAATGGCTTGGCCCAACCAGAAATGGATCAAATTTAATGGTAATCAAGAGACAAAAGCAAAAAACTCTTAGCACAGTCGTAGATAGATTCCGAAGCCAGGAGAGTGAAGTGAAGATAGATGACTTTCGTGATGTGGTCGTGAAGATACCTCCCAACATCAATGCGGAAGTCCCGGTGGATAAAAGCGGTTTTTTATTTGATTTCAATACGGGGCGGGTATACGCGCTCAACATCACGGCCTCTTTTATCTTTCGCAAAATCAAGGAAGGGCTGCCGCTCTCCGAGGTGGTCAAGCAGATGGCCGCGTATTATGACGTCGTAGAGGGAACGGCAGTATCCGATGTGCAGGATTTCCTGTATCAATTGCGGGAATTTGGTGTTGGTTCCGAAGGATGACCAAGGCTGGTAAGATTCCCATCAAGTGCAATGTCGCTTTTACGGGATTAGATTCAACAGACAATCCTTACCCCGGTCTAAGCGTCTTACGTGCCATACGCGAATCCGGGGAATTTGAAGGCAAGATCGTTGTGCTCACCTACGATGCGCTTGCCACGGGCCTATACCAGCATCATCTCGTCGACGAAGTGTATCTCATACCATACCCGTCAGAATCCGAAGATCTCTTATTTGCGCGCATTGTGGAGATCAATATCAAGGCCAAGATAGATGTCATTGTCCCATGCCTGGACTCTGAAATCGCCACGTACGCAAGATTGTCCGAGAGGCTTAAGGCCATTGGGATTAGTGTTTTTGCGCCGCGCGAAGATGGAGTCAAGGCAAGATCAAAACTATTTCTGGAAGAACTCTGCAAGCAAAACCAAATCGATTATCCCAAGAGTTACCTTGTCTATGACCCAAATCAAATAGAGACGCATGCAGCAACCTTGCATTACCCCCTGCTGCTAAAAGGTTCCATCATAGACTCTGTCAAAGCCAACAATCCTGCCGAAGCCCATGTTTTCTTTAATCAATTGGCAACCATGTGGGGGTTGCCGCTCATCATGCAGGAGAATCTTGATGGCGAAGAATACGATGTGGCGGTTCTTGCCGACAAAGACAGCAATATAGTGACAAAAGTTGCTATCAAAAAAATCGGCATCACGCGCAGAGGTAAGGCATTCGCTGGGGTTACCGTCGAATGCAAGGAATTTGATGCCTTGGCAGAAAAAGTCGTCAAGGCTTTGCAATGGCGAGGGCCGTTGGAAATTGAGATCATGAAGAACTCAGACCTCAACAAAATGTACATCATTGAAATCAACGCCCGCTTCCCAACCTGGATTTGTGCTGCCACAGGGGCCAATCTCAATCTTCCCTTGCTCAATCTCAAATTGGCGTTAGGGCAGAAGCTGGATCCTGTTCCACCCTACAAGCGAGGCGTCATGTTTGTGCGTATTGTGGAAGATTCTTACTGCAACTTGAATTATTTAGCCCAACTAAACTTGAAGGGCGAGATCGACTGGGCAAAGTCCAAAAAATCTAACAGCGATTTGTTGCAATGACGAAAATCACAGTAGCCATCACTGGCCTTAATGCTGCCGACGCCCCGTGTCCCGGTATTAGTGTAATACGCAGTCTACGTCAAGAAGCGGGGTCAAATATTAAGATCGTTGGATTGGCCTATGAACTTTTGTGTGGCACTTCTTATGCACCCGATCTTTTGGATGAAGTCTACAGCGTTCCGTATCCCCAAGAAGGCCAGGACGCGTATTTAGCTCGAATGATCGAAATCGTTGAAAAATGTAAAATCGATGTGCTCATCCCCAATTTGGATTTTGAGATAAGCGCCCTCTCCAGCATGGAATCCGAATTACGGGATCTTGGCATACGCATGTTGATACCCTCCGAATCGGCTTTGCAACAATGTAAAAAAGAGAATCTCCTTAAACTCGCACAATCGATCGATATTGATTGCCCTCACAGCATTGTCTTTAGTGATCAAAGGCAAATAACACACACCGCTTCCTATTTCACCTACCCGCTCATTGTTAAGGCCGCCAATGGCGAGGCCTGCATAGTGTATTCGCTGGAGGAGGCTATTGTTTTTGCCAAGCAACTCGCATCGCTTTGGGGCTGGCCATTGATCATGCAGGAATTTATCAAGGGCGACGAATACTGTGTCGCTGCAATGGCGGACAGAAGGCAGGAAGTGATCGGTAGCGTGTGCATGAAGAAATTGCACAAATCCAAAAGTGGCACCGCTTGGATGGGCGTAACCACGAAAGACGAAAACCTCATTGAAAGAGCCAGAAAAATCATAGAAAAACTAAAATGGGTGGGGCCTCTGGAAGTCGAGTTTATCAAGGAGCCTGATTTCGGGCGTTATTATCTGGTAGAAATCAATCCAAGATTTCCTGCGTGGATAGAGCTTGCGACCATCGCAGGATGCAATATGCCATCTGCCGTTGTGAAAATAGCCTTGCGACAGAAAATGGATCCCTATTTGTCCTACAAGAGCGGAATTTTATTTGCGCGAAGCGCCAAGGACATCACCTGTGATGTAAGTCGGCTAGGCCAATTAGCAACGAGGAAGGAGCTCCACTACCATGAAGAAAAATGACACTGTCAGCAAGAATATGAGCGTGAACGTCAAGACCGCAAATCGTGTTGCCTACGAGAAGCCTTTGATCACGGTACATTCTCTGGGTGCAACCAATAAATACATCGGCAGGGTTTTTAGCTCTACCACCTGTCAGCACATAGACGGAATCAATGTCAACACGCTGATTAGCAAGTACGGCTCGCCCTTGTACGTCGTGTCCGAGAAGACATTGAGGGAAAAATACCGGGAATTTATCAAGGCCTTGCGTGCTTTGTATCCGGACTCTTACATTGCCTATTCGTATAAAACCAATTATTTGTCTGGCGTTTGCAATATACTCCATCAGGAGGGAGCATGGGCAGAGGTGGTTTCCGGCTTCGAGTATGACATTGCCTTGGATTTGGGCATTGAGGATCAACATATCGTGTTCAATGGCACGTATAAGGAGAAGGACAAGCTTATTCGAGCCATTCGCGGCAAAGCCATGATCAATATTGATTCGCAGAACGAGATATACCAATTGGAGAGTTTATCCACATCCAAGGCAAATCCAGCCAAGGTTGGCGTGCGCATCAACATGCAACTCAGTTATCCACCCTGGAACAAGTTTGGATTTAATTTGGAGTCGGGTCAGGCTTTTGAGGCGTGTCGGCGCGTGGTTTCATCGGGATATCTCAAGCTAAATGGTTTGCATTGCCACGTTGGGACCTACATTGCCGATGCTGGTTTGTACAATCAGGCCATGACCAAACTCGTAGACTTCGCTTTGAAACTCGAAAAGGAACTCAAAGTGCAAATAGATTATCTGGATATCGGCGGGGGATACGCATCCGTTAATACTTTGCACACACAGTTTCTGAGCGGGGCAGCTATTATTCCGACCGTAGATCAATATGCCAACGCCTTGTGCCAACCGCTGAGGGAAAAGGCAGGGCAGTTCAAGCGGAGGCCACGCCTTATCCTCGAACCGGGTCGAGCGATGGTGGATGAAGCAGTCTCTCTCATCACATCGGTTGTCTCCACCAAGCGCTTTACCGATGGGACCAAGGCGGTTATTGTGGACGCAGGTGTTAATATTCTTCCCACCTCCTACTGGTTCAAGCATGACATTGCTTCCACCCAGGACATGGGCACTACCTTGGAGTCCGTCAACATTTATGGACCCTTGTGCATGCAGATTGACGTGATCCGGACAGAGGTGCGTTTACCGCCCCTGCAAAAGGGAAATGTCCTGGTTATCAAGAATGTAGGCGCTTACAACATCACGCAGTCCTGCCAATTCATTTACCCGAGGCCGGCTGTTGTTTTGGTCAACAATGGCCAGGCGGAGTATTTGAAATATGCCGAAACCGGTAAGGACATACGGCGATTGGAAGTGCTTCCAACCCGGCTCAAACTTAAAAAATGACACGCATCCCTTCGTAGCGAAGGGATGCGTGTCATCCTGAGCGCAGCGAAGGATCTAGCCCGGACCATTGAGCAATGATTCGTCTTATCACCACCGTACTTCATGGATATGGCCAGATGCTTCTCTGTCTCAATCCGCTCACGGGTCTCATTCTTGTAGCGATGATATGTTATCTTTCTTTTACCGTTGGTCTGCTCACCTTGATTGCCGTTATTTCTGCAACTCTCACGGCCTATGTTATCAGGGCCAGGCCTTTGCATATCGCAGCCGGTGTTTACGGTTTTAACGGAGTTGTTTTAGGCATTGCCTGGATGTGGTTTCTCTGCTTGAGCCCACTTGCGCTTGTCTTATTGATTGTCGCAGCCGCACTTTCTTCGGTATTGATGAAATTACTCATCAACGCGAGCAATCGCACCAAGGCGAATGTACCTATACTGAGCGTTCCTTCCGTGCTTGTGGTCTGGGGCCTTGTTTTGTTTCTCCGCACCTTTTTCGATAGCTCGGATTTGATAGGGCCTGATCAGCGCATGCTTGATTACCTGGAAATCTATGAAAAAACATGGCGTTGGTATGGTACGCAGTTTGATTTGGGCGGTTTCATAAGGACATTTTTTAATTACATTGTTGCGCTCTTTGTTATCTTTGTAGCGGTGCGAGTGCATTCCCGCATATCGGCCATGCTTGCCTTTGCTAGTATCCTGGTAACTGTTGTCACGCTGTTTTGTTTGGGTGGTTTTACCGAATTTAAGAGTCTTGAATTTTACCTTTACAACACAATTCCCTGCGGCATTGCGTTGGGAGGGGAATTCCTCGTCGTCAATCGTCGTGTGCTCCTCTACACATTTTTTGGAATCGTCTGCATCATCATGCTAACTTTTTTTGGCCTACGGTATTTTCCCATTCCCGTTTTTGTAGCCCCTTTTAATCTCATCACCATCGGCTTTATTTGGTTTGTCAAGTCCGGTCGACTCAATAGGACGCATGGATTTTATGCCGTCCCCATGGAGCTGATTTCAAGCCCAGAACTCGGCGTGAAATGGTACAAAGGTGAATTGTACGCTGAAGATTATTGGCAAAAGTACGAAACTGCCCTACAGGAAATGCGATGAACAAAATCCAACAAGTTGCCCAAATCATGGCTTCCTCTCAAGCCATCGTCTGCCTTACAGGCGCTGGCGCATGCACGGACTCTGGCATACCTGATTATCGGGGCACGGGGACGGCTTACTGGGAGAAATATAATTTGAAGGACATGATGTTTCAACAGTTTATTGCCTCGGAGGAGGCGCGCAAGAGTTACTGGCAAATGGAGCAAGAATTTTACGAACTGGTTCAAATCTCCCAACCCAATGGCGCACATCTCGCGCTGGTAGAGCTAGAACGCATGGGGAAATTGCAGGGTATTATCACCCAGAATGTGGATGGACTGCATCAAAAGGCGGGGAGTTCACCTCAAAAGGTCATCGAGATTCATGGCAGCATTTTAACCGTAGGCTGTTTGCAATGTTTCAAGAAGTACGGGCGCGATGAAATTGCCGCGCGCATCAAAAGCGGTGTGGCAGTACCGTATTGCAGTTACTGCTATGGAATTTTGAAATCGGACACGATTTCTTTCGGGCAACCGCTCCCTCAGCAGGCGTCAGCCCAAGCCCTCATGGCGACATTGCAAAGCGATCTTTTCCTGGTCATTGGGTCATCCCTGCTTGTGCAGCCAGCATCTTACTTGATAATCAAGGCGAAGGAAGCCGGCGCCAAAGTGGTCATCATCAATTTGAGTCCAACGCCTTACGATAGTTATGCGGATGTTCTCATCTTGGACAATGCTCAGCAATCCATGACGGCCATCATGCAGATTGTTTCTCCTCCAGCGCCTTTAGATACATAGCATAGGCATGTTTGTCGAAGCAGACGAACAACACCTGTTCTAGCCCAACATTTTTTAATAGTGCCGCTTTAGTTTCTGCGAAAGCAATGGAGATTGCACGCTGGAGCGGAAAGCCGTATGCGCCTGTGCTAATGGCGGGGAATGCTATCGAGCGAAGGTGATGCTGCGCGGCCAAAGCGAAGCAATTGCGGTAGCATGATGCCAACAATGCATCCTCTTGACTCTGTCCGCCTTGCCAAATAGGTCCTACCGTATGAAGAATCCAAGTCGCAAATAGAGTGTAACCTTTAGTGATTTTTGCTTCGCCCGTGCGACATCCTCCCAATTGGCGGCACGCCTCCAATAAAGATGGCCCCGCAGCCCGATGAATGGCTCCATCCACCCCTCCTCCGCCCAAGAGCGAACTGTTGGCGGCGTTCACGATGGCATCCACGCGCTGATGCGTGATGTCGCCTTCTACGACGATTATTCTATTGAGCATTCAAGGATAATAGCAAAATAGGTTTGACGGAACATGTGGATTGTACTAGCATCAAAAGGCTTGGCCCAAGGGCCGGCAGAAAAGGGGATATTAAAACACGATGATAAAGCAGGAAGAAAACCCAACCAAAACCACCGCAAACAACCCAGCAGAGCTTTCCGAGGAAGATTTACTTCGACAGATGATCGCCGAAACCGCGGGCGTATTCAAAGAAGGTGCCGTAGTAAAAGGCACCATCATTGAAATTCGTCGCGACGAGGTCCTCGTAGATATTCATTACAAATCCGAAGGCGCGATTCCTATCGAAGAATTCGGAGACATCACGCAGTACAAAGTAGGCGATCAGCTCGACGTGCTGTTGGACAATCTCGAAGATGCAAACGGTTCCGTCGTCCTGTCCAAGCAAAAAGCTGACAGGCTGCATAGCTGGGAAAAAACAGTTGCCGAATGCAAAGAGGGTAAGATCGTTAAAGGCAAGGTGTTCCGCAAGGTCAAAGGCGGACTTATGGTGGATATTGGTGGCACGGAAGCCTTTCTTCCCGCGTCCCAAATCGGTTTCAAACACATTAAGAATTTCGACGAATTCCTCGGCAAAATCATGGATTTCAAGATCGTTAAGATCAACAACGATCGCAAAAACATCGTGCTTTCCCGCCGTCAATTCCTCGAAGATTCTCGCGACAAGGACAAGGCCAAGCTGTTGGCCGAGATCAAGGTCGGCGAGGTGCGCGAAGGCATGGTGAAGAACATCACCGACTTTGGCGCGTTCATTGATTTGAACGGCATAGACGGCTTGCTGCATATCACGGACATGTCCTGGGGTCGCATAGGCCACCCGTCCGAGGTGCTCAAAGTCGGCGAAACACTCGAAGTCGTGATCCTGGATTTCGACAAAGAAAAAGAAAGAGTTTCGTTGGGCTTGAAACAGCGCCAGCCCAATCCGTGGGACGAGGTAGAGAAAAAGTTCCCCGTCGGTACGAAAATCAAAGGTAAAGTCGTCAACATCATGACCTACGGCGTATTCGTCGAGCTCGAAAAGGGCATCGAGGGACTGATTCACATTTCCGAATTGTCCTGGACGCGCCGAATCAATCACCCCTCCGAGGTGCTCGCAGCGGGCGATAGCGTCGAGGCGATGGTCTTGAGTGTGGACAAAGAGGCCAAGAAAATCTCGCTCGGTATCAAGCAAACGGAGTTCAATCCGTGGACCGTGGTCGAGCAAAAATATCCTGTCGGCACGCGCATTTCCGGCAAAGTCCGCAACATCACTTCCTACGGCGCCTTCGTGGAGCTGGAAGAGGGAATAGACGGCCTTGTACATATTTCCGACATGTCCTGGACGCGCAAAATCAATCACCCATCGGAGCTCTTGAAAAAGGGCGACAACGTGGACGCGGTGGTTTTGGCCGTGGACCAAAAGAACAAGAAAATCGCGCTCGGCATGAAGCAATTGCAAGAAGATCCATGGGATAAGCTCGCGCAGACCTACCCGGTGGGCTCGGTGGTGGAAGGTAAAATCACCAAGATCACGGGTTTCGGCGCGTTTGTGGAGCTTTCCAACGGCATCGAAGGCCTCGTGCATGTCTCGCAGGTAGAGAAAGCGCCGTCGCAAGCCGTCGAAGAAGTTCTCAAAGAAGGGGATTCGGTCAAGGCAAAGGTGATTCGTGTAGAACCGGCCGACCGCAAAATAGCCCTGAGCATCAAAGAATACCTGAAGGATCCAACTGGTTCCTAAAGGTGACTAGCTAAAAGGAGAAGGCCAGAAGATTCCTTTCGTGGAGCTTCTGGCCTTTTTATTTGTATGACACTATCCGTCGGCGAACAGTTAAAAATTCTCAAGAAAGGCGCGTCCGAAATCATCTCCGAACCGGAGTTGACGCGCAAACTCGAGAAATCCCTCAAAGAAAATAAACCCTTGCGTATCAAGGCTGGCTTCGATCCTAGCGCACCCGACCTGCATTTGGGCCATGCGGTGTTGCTGCGCAAACTGCGACATTTTCAGGATTGCGGTCACCATATCTTATTTCTTATCGGGGATTTTACAGCACGGATAGGAGATCCGACTGGGAAAAATGAGACGCGCAAGCCCTTAAGCGATGCGGATATTAAACGCAATGCGCAAACTTATGAGCGCCAGGTTTTTAGAATCTTGGACAAGAACAGAACAGAAGTTGTTTATAACAATGACTGGCTAATTAAACTTACCCCTTACGATTTTTTACAATTAACATCCCAAGCAACAGTCGCAGATATGCTAACCCGCGCTGATTTCAAACAACGGTATGAAGCGCATAAACCTATCAGTATGGTGGAATTTTTTTATCCGCTTCTTCAGGCCTATGATTCCGTTGTTCTTAGGTCTGACGTAGAGTTAGGCGGTACGGATCAGACTTTTAACCTCATCATGGGGCGGACAATTCAACTTAGCAGGGGACAAGAACCACAAGCTATCCTCATGATGCCCATTCTCGAGGGCACCGATGGCACTCAAAAAATGAGCAAGTC
>CAZOWS010000036.1:0-7538 GCA_964583365.1 uncultured Actinomycetota bacterium | reverse complement strand
CATTAGCACAATGGCTATTCTATCCGCATCGTATTCTTCGCCATGCTCTTGCGCCTTGCTCGAAGCCTTGAATCCGCTCCGATGATGCATGGCGTGGCCGAGTTCATGCCCTACGAGAAAAGCAATATCCTCTTCGGTAAGATTTCTTCCCATCTCTTGCTGCACGGCCTTCAAATACCCCAATGTTAGAAACACGCGCGATGACTCCGGAGAGTACATGCCATTGATTTCTGTCGTCTCTAATAAATATAAACGTGGGACATTCCCCTCAAGACCCGAAGCATTCCATAATTTTTTCAACACTTTCTCGATATTTTCGTAAAGGATAGGAGCGGATGATCGAGGCAACACTCCTGATTCGTGATGATAAATAGCTATATCTTTTCCGGACACCAAATCTTTTCTCTCTTCATACTCGGACTCCACCGTGCTGACCGTTGTTTCCTGTGCAGGAGCAACTTGTAGTGATGGTATTGCCGATGTGGTGGGCGCAATGGCCTTCTTGGCATAAGCCACTGGCGAGAATGAGGCACACCAGATATCCGGACGATTGGGATAAAGGCGCAACTGCCGCTCAAAATTTTCTTCCATTGCTTTCAACAAAGAAACCATGGGATGCACCGAGCGTGATCCCGTCTTTGTCGCCCATAGTTTCATGGCGTATCGGGACACATGGATAGCATGACGCAGAGCAAGCTCCGTTGCTTTTAAACTCAAGCCTTTGGTATGCTTGATAGCGATTTCCTGCGCAACGCGGATGATGCCGACTATTTTTTCATCCAGGTCTTCCGTATCTGCTGCCTCTATCTCAGTCATGGTACGCCGGGTCAAGCTTCCATCTATGGAATGGGAAAACTCAAAACCGCGTTCCATTTGTACTACCAAAGTATGAATAACGTTTTCAAGCGCCGTATCCCACTCTTGTTTCTGCCCTATCGCCCTTTTCTCATTCTTTTTTTTCATGCTGGCCTTGGCCGCCAGAATCATGATCGTTTCCAGTATTTCGTGTGGGGCTGCTTGAACTTGTCCGGGCCCCAAAGCAATGGTGATAAATCTTTCTTGCACTTCCTGCCCTTGGGACGTAACGGATGTAAGCACCAGTACTTTCGTTCGCGCATTGGTACCCGTTGGCATACTTTGCGGCAAACGCGCCCGCAGCGTGTAATCCTTACCGTCGACCCGAATTGTCGCGTCCTTCGGTACATCTCCATGCGCGACATTCCCCATGACTTGCTTGAGTGCGTCCAACGCGCCCGTCGTTTTAAATTCGTCGAAGGATAAGCCGGTGATTTTTTGCAAGTCGAATGCTTCGTAGGCTTGTCGTATTGTTTCATATCCATCGCCATCGGCTTGAAGGGCATTCAAAATCTCTTGTGCAGCATTCACATCATCACGCGAAACCGTACGCAGAGATATCCCCCTGTCAACTTCGCTATCGAAAAGACTTAAATCGCTTGCTTCGTCTTCGGTGTAGGTCTTTCCTATTTTCTTTTGGGTATGGGAAAAAACCTCGGAAAGATCGCCAGAAGGGCGTCCAACTGCAACTTCCGCCTCAACACTCCTCTCTGCCACAGCTACGTTAAAGCCATCTACCGTTCGGGCTCCTTCCTCTGCTGGCCGCATCTCGTTCGGTGACTTCACCACCGCCGCTAGCCGATTCCCCTGCCGTTGAAAAAGTTTTTCAAAAGCGTGCTGCTCATCCAGCATGATCGAGCGGTAGAGGCTTTCGTCCTGAAACTGCGTGACGCGCGGGAGAATGACGGCGAAAGAATATCCCTTTTCTTGAACCATTTCCTTAATGCCCGCGCAATGAAATCCGCCCGTGACCATCGCGATGTTCTTGACACCCGCATCCTCAAACTTTTTCATCGCGTTCTCGGCGAGTACCCGGTCGCGCTGTAGGGCTAAATCGTAAAAGCGCTCGGCTTCAGCGATGTTCGCGGTCGGTAATTCGGCAGCAATGTCATTTTTATTCGATTGGAAATAGAGCAGCTCTTTGCGGCTGAGTTTTAGGGACATGAGATTTTTGAGCACGCGCAGGTATTTGAGCCGGCTGTCCAACGTGCGTTGAACTTCACCCGCATAGATTTTTTCGCGCAGCATGGATTCCATTTTATCGATGTCGACGTATGCATCCGCGATGGTAAAGCCGGTATGTCCCGCGACAATTTGGAAGTATATGGTCAGGTTTGGATACGCGCTCATCGCAATCCTCTTTTGTGCTGCGATGTTCTCCAGATAGCTGTAGAAATCCGACGCGGTGGCTTTCCCCGTCCGATAGCGCAAGCTGATCTTGATAAGCCCGGCAAACTCTTCTTTCACGAGCCGCTTTTGAAGCGCCTGTATCAAAGCTTGCGTCTCGGGTGCGACCTTGTCACCGGCTATCTTTTCTTCCAAATCCAGCGTGTCGCATACGCGTTTCAAAAATGCGAATTGGGCCAAATCTATCTGCTGTTTTCCGGCTACGGTGCGAAGATACTTCACGTAATCGGAGAACGTGATAGCGGAGAGATCGAATGCTTCGGACTGATTTAAGAATTCCAGCGCATCGCCGGCGAAGTGGGCAATCTTCTCTGCGTCCAAATTATTTTTAGCCACAACCAAGAGCGGCATGGTGACCTCTTCCGCAGCCGCGGCTTTTTGAAACGCATCGAGATTTTCATAATAGAGGTCCTTATTCTCTATCCCCCACACGCGCGGCGGCTCAGCTTTGCTATTGATCGCGAACACCTCCACGCCCGTGAAATACCCGGCCTTCATGAACCGATCGCTCACAGCCGCCTTGGCCTTGGCGTCGGGCGCACGCCGCATACCGCTTACATCCACTGTCCCCTGGGCGCCTTCCAAAGCGATAATATCCAACTTGGCCGGGAAAGACGGCGCGGTCGCAAAATCCAAAATATTTCTTATGTTCGTCTGGGCCTCGTACTGAACATGCGAATCCTGAATTTCAAAAACCCATTTGTCTTTCAGTTCTTCAACGGCCGAAACATGGACTTCCTGGAGGGTTCCATAGGCTTCGGGGATAACAAGATTTGCGGGATCATTGAGCGTAAGCGCCGCAGATACCACTCCTTGTCGTGCCTCCCAAATATTGCGCGGAGCGGCCGACAACGTGTTCGTGCACAAAAACACGGCGGCCAAAACAGCGGAAATCCCCTTGAGGAAATTCTTTCGCATATTTTTTGTAAACCCCTGTCCTGGTAATCATTATAGGGTAAGAATTCCCCTTTGTCAAGGGAGGCGAGGCATTCCATAGTTAACTTAATTGTAGGACAATTATAATATAATAGTTGACTTATCAATAAGACAACTATAGGATAGGAGCATGTCTAACTCCAGTAAAAGAGACGCCTTTAAGTTCTTGATTGAAGAATTTCGCTCCCGTCCTTTGCCCGAGACCTTTACACGCGACCTCGTGATCCCCCTGGCCTCCCAAAAAATCGTCGCGGTGTGCGGACCCCGCCGATGCGGCAAAAGTTACTACTTCTACACGCTGATCAAGCAGATGCTTCAATCAGGCATAGAGAGGGACCGCATTCTTTATCTCAATTTTGAGGACGATAGAATTTTACCGTTGCAAACGCAGGATCTCGGGGAACTGATAGAAGCGTATTTTGAACTATTTCCCGACAATAAGAACAAAGAAATTTTTCTATTCCTGGACGAGATTCAGAATGTTCCGGGATGGGAAGTTTTTATCCGGCGCATCCATGACAAAGAAAAAGTGAAAATTTTTCTGACCGGGTCGTCTTCCAAGCTGTTGTCCCATGACATTGCTGCTTCCTTGCGCGGACGCACGATATGCTTCCCGCTGCACCCCCTCTGCTTTCGAGAGTATCTGCGCTTCAAAGGGGTGGAACTGAAGAAAAATTTTGAGTATGGGCCACAACGGTTCAAAGTTAAGAATCTCTTGGGGGACTTTTTGGAGTATGGCGGGTTTCCCGAAGTGGCGCTTGAAAGCAACGCGGTTGTCCGGGACAAGATCCTGGAGGAATATTTTGAAGCTTTGGTCTTCCGCGATCTTGCGGAGCGTCACCGCGTGGAGAACGTCACATTGCTTAAGGACCTGCTTAAACAACTTTTTACCAGCAACGCTGCATTGATTTCCGTAAACTCCTATCACAAAAGCATACAGCAATCTCTGCGGGTTTCTCGGCATACCGTTGCTACCTATTTGGACATGATTCAGGAAACTGGCTATTTTCGCCTCCTGCCAAAATTCTCATGGTCCCTGAAGGAGCAGCGCGTCAACCCGCAAAAGGTCATATGCCTCGATCTGGGAATTCGCAATAGAATGATTTTTCGTTTTAGCCCGGATGAAGGCAGAGCCGCGGAGGGCCTCGTGGGGACAACCTTGACCAGCAAGGAAGACCACGTTTTCTACTGGCAGGACAAGCAGGAAGTAGACTTTGTAGTTGTTCGCGATGGACACCCCCAGCCCATCAATGTCACGTTTGGAACAACCGTCCCCGATCGAGAAATCGCAGGGTTGCTTGCTTTTCAAAAAGTGTTCAGCAAAGCCAAATATCCCGTTTTAATCACCAAAGAGCTGGAAGGCAAGGAACAGGGCGTTCAGCTTATCCCCCTATGGAAATGGCTGCTCACAGAAATCGCCTGATCTAACGCCCCAATCTCTCTTTTGTCAGAGTAAAATTTTAAGGACACAGGGAATTCTGTTGTATAAACTTCACCGTTTTAGGGGGGGGAATCGTTTGAAATCTAAAGATCCCATAGCGCTGATCGAAAGCCTGGGCAAGCGGTACAAGGACGACATCACCGAAAAATATTTTTTCGGCTACCCGATGTCCAGCTTGTTGCACGCCGAGGAGAAATTGCTTTCTGCAGACAGCAGTTCGGTTGCCTATTTTTCTATGGAATACGGCCTAGCGCCTAATATTTATCATGGCTTTGAGAATGCCATTCTCGCTGCCCCCAAGCCGGACCGGCATCAAAACATGTTCTCGAATCTGCGCAACATCGATTATTTCGTGCCGCTTCAGGTGGAAAAGAGGGCCGACCTGCCGATTTACAGCGGTGGACTGGGGATTTTGGCCGGCGACACGGTGAAGAGCTCGGCCGACCTGGGCGTCTCTATGGTCGCCGTGGGCATTCTCTGGAATCAAGGGTATTTTAAGCAAAATCTCTGGTGGCGCTACGGCCAGTTCCCTGAGCCTGTGGAATGGAATACAGAACATTTTCCGGGGCTGGTCCCGCTGAAGACGCGCATCACGATTCCGTTGCTCCATGAAACCGTGCAGCTCAAGCTATGGAAGTATTACATGTATAGCCGCGACAAAAAGCATGTCGTGCCACTCGTCTTGTTGGACACAAACATCCCTGAGAACTCCGAAAAAATAAGAAGTTTAACAGCGCAGCTCTATCGCAGCGACGACGCATGGTTAAAGGTCATGCAGCGCATCGTGCTCGGTGTCGGCGGAATACAGGCTTTGAAAGCGCTGGATTACAAGGTGGACTGCTATCACTTGAACGAGGGGCATGCGGCCTTTGCATTCGTGGAAATGGCCCAGGGCCTCAACGAGGAACAGATTAAAGCGCTGGAATCCCAATTCGTCTACACCTGCCACACGCCGGTCATCGCGGGCCATGACCGCTTCGACTTGGAACTAGGCGCGCAAATATTGCAGCAGCCGGCGATGGACATTTTACGGCGCTACGCGTTGGAACACCCGGGTTCCTCCACGGTCAATCTCACGCAATTGTGCATTGGCGTTTGCTCGCGCGTGAATGCGGTCTCGCAAAAACATGGCGAGGTGATGCGATTGCAATTTCCCGCGTATGCCCAAAAAATTCAGGCCATCACCAACGGCGTGCACAACGCCACGTGGATTAGCGATGCAATCGCAAACGCTTTGGAGAAATTCGACAAGCAAATCGGGCCGTGGCGGGAAAACCCCACGCGCTTGAAGGATGTCGCAAAACTCAAGGACAACAAGGGCTTTCGCGAAGCCATTTGGGACGCGCATCAGGAAAATAAACGCGCGCTATGCCAGAGGTTTGAGAAGTGGAGAATCAAGGAGGACATCCTCACGGTGACCTGGGCGCGCCGTCTGGCTGGCTACAAGAGGCCGACCATGATCCTTCATGACTTAGAGAGGCTCCTCGAAGTAGCCCACTCCATAGGCGGCCTGCAAATTTTTATGGCGGGCAAGGCCCATCCAAATGACACGGTGGGTTTCGGGTACGTCAACGAGATATTGAACCAAATCGACGCGCTGGAACCTCACAAAGATATTCTGCGCATCGTCATGCTGGACAATTACGACACGTTTTGGGGGAAAACGCTCGCGAGCTCGGTGGATATCTGGCTCAACAACCCACTCCCGCCGTTCGAGGCCTCGGGCACCAGCGGCATGAAGGCGATCGCCAACGGCGTTTTACAATTGAGCACGTTGGATGGCTGGGTCGTGGAGGCCGCCGATGCGGAGATCGGAAAAATTTTCGGCTATCGCGCGAAGCAAGGCGAGGTGGGCAACGAGGAAGACTTCAGAATGGACGCCGACGCAAAGAGCCTGTACAAGGCCTTGGAGGAGATGGGCATTGCGTATCGCGCTGCGCACGCGATGTCCGCCGGCGAGCCCTCCAACGCGTGGGTCACGCAGATGATTCACTGCATCGAGCAATCAGGATTTTTTAACACGCATCGTATGGTCGAGGAATACCGCTCCAAGATTTGGACGCTCAAACACACGCATCATGAAATAGTTTAACCTCATGTCATCCTGAGTGAAACGAAGGATCTCGTTAGACGAGCTAGATCCTTCGTTTCACTCAGGATGACAGAACGTCTTAATAATTAAACGTAAAAACGATGGGCAAATAGGCGTAGCCGGAATTCTTTAAAAAACTTGCGGGCAGGGGTTCGAACGGGCCCACGCGTTGCACGGCGGATAGACAAAAATCTTTCAGGATTTGATCGCCCTCATGCTCCAGGATTTTGGCATCCCGCACCCTGCCATCGGCCATGATCTTGAAATAAATTACCGTTTTATTCCCAAAGAGATTTCCACCACTGTACGTGAACGCGAGATACGGTAGCCAATATTCCTCCACCTTATCTTTCATTTTCTTGAAGTATGCGCCCAACTCGTAACGGCTGGCATTAAAGGAAATTTCTCCAAAGCGTTGTACGTCTCCCTCCACATCGGAAGATGTGCTGTGCAAGCTCGAGCCGCCAAAACCCACGCTACCCTTCGAGGAAGGCGCAGCAGGTCGTTCCTTTTGCTCCTCGCGCAGCAAGTCCTCCTCCTCTTGTTCGGGCGGTTGCTTTGGTTTTTGCGCGTCGCGAAGAATCTTTTCGTTTTGCTTGAGCTTCTCTTGCGCGCGTTCGATTTTGTTCTGAAGATCTTTGATTTTGATCAAATATTCTGCTTTGAGCCGCGCGTCTTCTGCCTCTTGCGCCTGGGATCGCTCCTCCACTTTTTGAGCCTTCATCACGGCGGGTTTGGGCGCGCGGACCATCGGGGCGGAAGGTTTCACCGAGGGCTGGGGCTCAGACCCTTTCACTGCCTGCTGGG
>CAZOWS010000035.1:0-3466 GCA_964583365.1 uncultured Actinomycetota bacterium | reverse complement strand
GCGTCCCTGAACCCTGTGCCAAGCGGCCGCTGATATCTTCCACGTTGCGCAGCGCTTTTTGGAACGAGCCGGTCGTATCGCGAAAATCGCGAACAACGGCCACGAGATTGTTGCCAAGGCTTAAGAAATCTTTCATCGTCGGCTCTGTCGTGGCCACGGCCTGAATCTTCTCCCCCTGCCCCAGCAGCTGTTCCTCGAGGGACCCCACCGAGATGTCAATCTGAGGATTCGCTAATAGATGCGAGCGAATCACCGTGGCTACGGAATCCTTGCGAATTTGGCGGCGATACGCGACGTTGATGGACAGAACGCCCTCCAACTGATTTGCGGCATTGAAATGTAATCTCTTCACGCGTCCGATCTGCATGCCCTCCATCAGCACGGGCGTGCCCGCTGTAATCGCGGTGCCTTTTTCAAAATCAGCGCGAATCTCGAACTTCTTGGAGAACCAATCCTGTTGACGCAATAGAAAAAAAATCAGCAAGGCGGTAACAACTATTAGCGCGATAACGAAAACTCCGACAATACGTTCCATGCGCCTGGATTCAATTGCCATACGCAACGTCCTTTAGAAAATCACGCAACGCTTGCGATGGATTCGCCAGCAATTCTTCTTTAGTCCCTACGGCCGTGACTCTACCACCCTGGACGAAAGCTGCGCGGTCGGCTACTTCCCATTCCCATCGCGGCGAGCCCGTAGCCAAGATGCTTACCTTGTTGCCATCCTGGTGTAGGTTCTGTATGGATTCGCGCAACAAATTTTGCTGCGTAGCATCCAAACTTGCGCTGGGATTGTCGTAAAAAACGACATCCGCTTTAGTGATTTTAGCCCGTGCGATTTGTACGCGCTTTTTTATTCCGGAACTCAAGACAGCCGGACGCGCCGCCGAAAACTCGCTCAGACCGAATTCCTCCAGTGTTTTGGCGACCGCAGCCCGCAGCTGCGTCTCGGGCAAACCCATCGCGTATCGCAACGGCAATGCCACGTTGTCAAACACATTCAAGTTGCTTATCAAACCACCGCTCTCAAAAACAAAAGCCGCCGCGATATCCCTACCCTCTACGGCCGATTCCATATCCATGAATTTCCCCGTGTGCAATTTTACCTCGACAATTCCCCTCGTCGGAAGCATTAGACCCGCCAGCATTTTCAAAAGAACGGTCTTACCGCAGCCGTTGGATCCCATGATAACAAAAAACTCGCCCTGCCGTATTTCAAGGTTGATATCTTCAAGCAGCTGTTGTTCGTCCGTTTCCAAAACGGCGCGCTCGGCTTTCAAGAATGTCATGGGTTTCATGGGTGTTTTAATACACCATCACGGTGACCAGCGTGCTGAAAACAAAACACCAAAACACCGACGATATCACCGCGTGGGTTGTCGCCTGTGGAATTTCCGTTTGCATTCCGCGCGTGGAGAGCCCACAAAAAGAGCATATCAGCGCGACAAGCATGCCGAAAAGTGCGCTCTTCACGAGATTGAGAAGAATATCAAAACCCGTCAGGAATCCCGTCACGCCCTGCATAAAGGACACCGGCGAAATTCCCTGATTGTAAAAACCAAGGACCATCGCAAAAAAGAGACTGAACAGCGAAAACATGATCGAGAGACATACCACCGAAATTGTCAGGGCTATCAGGCGCGGAATAACCAGGTAATGGATGGGGTCCACCCCCATCATCTCCAGCGCATGGATCTCTTCGTTGGCTGTCATGCTGGCCAGTTCCGAGGCAATGGCCGTCCCGGATCTACCCACAACCACGAGCGTCGTCAAGAGTGGCGCCAATTCTCGCACGACGATAAGCACAAAAAGATTCGCCACCCATTTGGAGGCCTCGCTGTTGTCAATAAAATTGTCCGCCTGACTAATAAATACGGCTACGACAAACAACGAAAGAAAGAAAACAATCGGCAGCGCTTGAATGCAGGTGAAATATATCTGGATGGACGTGACTTGCAATTGGACGGAAAAAGCGCGCCGACCATTGCGCAATGTCGAGCGCAATATCTTGGTGATAAATACTCCGAACAACATCCAGCGCTCAAAACGCCGGTACAGCGAATGTCCGACAAGAATCAAAGGGTCTGTCATGGAGCCCTCTACATGGTTGTTGGAGCGGTGATTCCTAAAATATCCAAGCCATTCTTGAGCACGATTTGCGTCGCCTTGCACACGGCCAAACGAGCCAGGCTCACGTCGCGCGGCTCACCCAAAATCCTACACTCGGTGTAAAAGCGGTGAAACTGGCCGGCGCAGGATTCCAAATACAGGGGCACCCAATGCGGCTCAATATTTTTAGCGCTGTCCTCGACCACTTGCTCAAAACGCGACAAAAGCTTGATCAATTTCATTTCTGCGGGCGAACCCAGTGCAGCCAAGCCCTCCAAAGGTATCACACCCGCTGCTAGAGGTTCGGCCAAACTGCCTGCTTTTTCAAAAATGCTGTGAATGCGCGCGTGCGCGTATTGCACGTAGAACACGGGATTTTCCGGTGTCTGCTTGCGCGCTAATTCCAAATCAAAATCCAAATGCGAATCCGTCTTACGCCGCACAAAGAAAAATCTGCCTGCGTCCTTTCCGACCTCGTCCATCACTTCTTTGAGCGTAACAAATTCCCCCGCGCGCGTGGACATGGAGAGCTGCTTGCCGTCCCGGTACAGCGTGGCCAATTGCAGGATGATCACGTGCAAGGCTTCTTTCGGGTATCCGAGGGCCATCAGAGCAGCCCGCATGCGCGGAATGTAACCATGATGATCAGGACCCCAGATGTTGATGAGCATCTGAAAACCGCGCCTCATTTTCTCGTCGTGATAGGCGATGTCGGGAGCGATGTAGGTCATGTCCCCGGTACTTTTCACCAACACCCTGTCTTTGTCGTCTCCGAACGCGGTGCTCGCGAACCAAACCGCGCCATCCTTGTCGTAGACATGGCCATCTTTGCGCAAAAGATTTAGCAACTCCTGCACCCTACCCGTCTGACTAAATTGTTTCTCGCTGAACCATACGTCGAAATGCACGCCGAACCGATCCAAGTCCTTACGAATGTCGGCCAAGATATCGTCGCAGGCGAATTCTGAAAAATACGGCAGTGCTTCTTCCTCGCTTGCTGTCTCGTATTTTTTCCCGACCTGATCCATGGCCCTTTGGGCCACGTCTTTCACGTAAGCGCCCTGATACCCGTCTTCGGGCAACGAGGCCTGCTGACCGAGCAATTCCTTGTAGCGCACGAACGTGGATCGACCCAGCATCTGAATCTGCCTCCCACGATCGTTGATCAAATATTCTTTTTGAACGTCGTATCCGGCCCAGCGCATGATACTGGCAAGCACATCGCCCACGGCCGCCTGCCTTCCATGCGCTACTGTCAGAGGCCCCGTGGGATTGGCGCTCACGAATTCGAGCAATACCTTGACGCCCTTACCACCGTCCGACCGTCCGAAACATTCTTTGCCGACCAGTATTTGCG
>CAZOWS010000034.1:0-9633 GCA_964583365.1 uncultured Actinomycetota bacterium | reverse complement strand
GCGCGACTCGGTGGGATCCACGTATCCTTCTAAAATAAAATCCGCGTCGGCCGGAACTTCTACGTTCACGGTTTTGCATTTCACCAACGAGACAGGTTCTTTGCGCAGAAAACCCGCGAACAACATTTCGTCCAGCGCCTCGGGCAACGGAGCGAGCGCGGAGAAGGTGAGAGCCGGATCCCCGCCCAACGCCACGGCTATTTCCATGCGTTCTTTGCGCTGCTGATAATCCTGAAAATGCCGCGACCCAACTTTGTGAATTTGCCAGTGCATACCGGTCGTGTTCTTGTCGTATATCTGCATGCGGTACATGCCGACATTGCGTTTGCCGGTTTTCGGGTCATGCGTAAAAACCAGCGGCAGCGTGACAAATCTGCCGCCGTCCATGGGCCAGCACTTGTTAACGGGAAGCAAATCGAGATCCACGGCATGTTGCACGATTTCCTGGCAAGCGCCCGACTTCACGTGCTTGGGCGCGTAGCGCGACAACTCGTAGAGCTTCGGCAACAACATGGCCTTTTCCATCAGGCCTTCGGGAGGTTTCATCTCCAGCAATTCCTTGATCTGCCGCGCGATCTCTTCCACGTCTTCGACGCCCAGCGCCCAGGCCATGCGCTGCATGGAGCCGAACGCGTTGATAAGAACCGGGGTGGTATGACCGAGGACGTTTTCGAACAACAGCGCGGGACCGCCGGCTTTCATCACGCGATCCGCGATTTCGGTGATCTCTAAATCCTGGCTCACGCTTTCGCGAATACGCAAAAGCTGACCCTTGCGGTCCAGCAACTCAACGAAATCACGTAAAGAGGAATAGGCCATGATGTCTTCTCAGTGAGCGCGAGCAGGGACCCGAGCGCGCAATTGATCCAAAACTTCGTAGGGGACTTTCAGATTTCCGAGGCCAATGCCCAAATGCACATCGGGCTTGGTCGCCCCGTGAAAATCGCTGCCCCCGGTCGGGACAAGGTCGTAGTGCTTTGCCATATCCAAATAATGCCGCGTGTCTTGCTCGTTGTGCCTCGAATAATAGGTCTCCACGCCACCCAGACCTCCGTCGACAAGACGTTGAAAGAATTTCTTCTCCGCCGCAGGCTTCAAATATAAAAACGTCGGATGAGCAAGGACCGCAACCCCACCCGCCGCGCGAATCAGTCCGATCGCATGCTCGGGAGGCAATGTATCCTTTTCCACGTACGCGCGACCACCGCGTTTGAGATATTTGGAAAACGCATCCTCGATGCTGCGCACGTAATTTTTCTTCAGCATCACCGATGCAATATGCGGCCTTCCCACGACGGCCCCGTTGGCCTCGGTCAGCACGTCCTCTAAGGTAATATCCATCCCGCAGGCGCGCAGCTTGTCCACGATTTTAGGATTGCGCAGGTCACGCGTCGCGCGAAAATCTTCCAGCCCTTTTTGCAAAGCCGCGCGCGTGGGATCGATAAAATACCCGAGAATATGCAATGTCCCGTTTTCGTCGTATCGGCCGCTGATCTCAATGCCCGGAATAATTTCCACGCCCAGCTCTTTGCCAGCGGCAACGGCTTCGCCTATCGCGGCCGTCGTGTCATGATCGGTCAACGCCATCGCGGCCAAACCGATTTCGGATGCCTTCCGAACGAGATCGCAAGCCTTCCACGACCCGTCGGAAGCCACCGAATGCGTGTGCAAATCTACGAAACGCTGCTCCACTACCGAACGGCCGCTTTCACCGCATGGTTGAGATATCCAAGCGCCTCTATCTTCTGCATGATTTTATCGGTGCTTTGCGCCACGGTTTCGCTATCCGTGAGCACAACGACTTCGGGGTTCAATGGTTCCTCGTACGGATCGGATACTCCGGTGAATTCCTTGATTTCGCCCGCGAGCGCTTTTTTGTAGAGCCCTTTCACGTCGCGTTTGATCAACGCATCGAGCGGACATTTTGCGAAAACTTCAACGAAGTTGCCGATTTCTTTGCGGCAATAATCGCGCACTTCGCGATACGGAGAAATAGCTGCCGTGATCGCAACAACTCCGTTGCGGCTCAATAGCTTGGCTACGTAGCCAATACGCTTGATGTTGGTGTCGCGATCTTCCTTGGAAAAGCCAAGACCCTTGGAAAGATTCGTGCGGACCTCGTCGCCGTCCAATATCTCGACATTGTGTCCCAACTCGCGCAGACGCTTGGCGATCTCGACCGATATCGTGGACTTTCCTGAACCGGATAAACCTGTGAACCATAGTGTGAATCCCTTAGACATGACTTGCTCCTTTTCTGTGTTTTTTCTTTTGCCCTCGTGCGAGCTGCCCTGGGGGACACCACTGTTTTGGTGGTGTCCCCCAGCATTACAAGCTTTCGTCCCAGCTCCGCTTTTATGTCTTTGAGGCCGGGGGACACGACCAAAACAGTCGTGTAAATCTCATCCCAGCTCCGCTTTTATGTCTTTGAGGCTGGGGGACACGACCAAAACAGTCGTGTCCCTGCTCTCAATGGCTGTTAGACTCCGGCCTTTGCCATCGATTCGATCAAGATTTTTGCGACCTCGACCCTGGAAAACTCCGGCGGTGGGCATTGGCCTGCCTGCAAGAGCTCCCGGACTTTGGTGCCCGATAAGGAAACGTGATTGGTTGCATCGTGCGGACAAGTCTTGGTGGAGGCCATACCCATGCACTTTTTGCAATAGAACGCGTGATCGAAGAACAGCGGAGTGATGTCCAGGTCTTCGCGGCTGAATTCATCGAAGATATGATGGGCATCGAAGGTGCCGTAGTACTTGCCTACGCCCGCATGATCGCGGCCCACGATGAAATGCGTGCAGCCGTAATTTTTCCGGACGAGCGCGTGAAAAATCGCCTCGCGTGGGCCCGCATAACGCATCGCACCCGGAAAGGCCGCCAGCAAAACGCGGTCCTTCGGATAGTATTCGTTCAAAATCACCTCGTAGCTCTTGATGCGAACATCGGCGGGCACGTCGTCGCCCTTCGTGGCGCCGACCAACGGATGCAGGAACAAGCCATCGGTGATTTCCAACGCGCATTTTTGCAAATATTCATGCGCGCGATGAATCGGGTTGCGCGTCTGGAAAGCCACCACACGCCGCCATCCCTTTTGCTTGAAATATTCGCGTGTCTCGGCAGGATCCTTGCGCAAATGCGTGAAGTCCGCATGCGCGGGCCTGTTCAGTACCGTAATTTTCCCGCCCAGGCAAATATCGCCCTGCGCCATGACAACAGCCACGCCCGGATGCGCGAGATCTTTGGTCTTGTACACGAGCTCAGCTTCTTTTTCTTTAGGGTGCTGGAATTTCTCGGCGACGTCCATCACGGCCAGAACAGAACCCGCTTCGTCGGTCAGCGTGATCGCTTCGCCCAGCTTGATCGCATCCGCCTCGGCCTTCGTTACGGCCAGAACGATCGGAATAGTCCAAACCAGACCATTGGCCAAGCGCTTCTTTTCCAAAACTCCCTGATAATCAGCCTCGCCCATGAAACCTTCCAACGGGCTGAATCCACCCGTAGCGATCAATTCCAAATCTGATATCTCGCGCTCGGTCAACGCGACCTTGTGCAATCCGGCAGCCTTCTTGAGCAAGCTCTCGCGCTCAGCGCCCTGGGCAACGCGGTTGATTAATTTTCCACCATGCGGCTTGATAGTCTCCAAACTCATGAATCCCCCTTGATGACTTCGATTTTTTCCTCTTCGAACTGCTGCGTCTTCTCGTTCAACACCCACGATCTAGCATCCGCCACCTTGCCGTTCATCACGGAGACGATGACGTACGAATATCCGGACCAAGCATTGACGCGATCCGTCTCCGACGGCTTCGCGGGATGATCCGGATGAGAATGATAATAGCCGAGCACATCCTGGCCCTCGCCCGAAAACTTTTTTTGCGCGCGCACAATGTCCTTGGGATTCATCAGATAACGGTCGCGGCTGCGCTCTTTGTTTAAATTTTCCGCAGGCACGATTTGCTGCACCTTGTTTTGCGCAGGATCGCCGCCAAAAATTCCGCAGCACTCGTTGGGATAGCCATTCTGGACAATGTCGTTGATCTCGTCCATGACGGTTTGAAGTATGCGAATCATTGTGCGCAATCCCACACGCGCGTGCTCAAATACTTGTCCCCGCCATCAGGAAAAATCACCACGATCAAACCCTGTTTTATTTTTGCAGCCAATGTGAACGCCGCGGTCAATGCCGCACCCGACGATTGTCCCACGAGCAGCCCCTCTTCGCGCGCGAGCCGGCGCGCCATAGCGTAAGCGTCCTCAGTGTCTACAGGGATTTTTCCATCCAATTCTTCTTCTTTGTAAATACCAGGCCGAATTGAACTGGCCATATGCTTCATTCCTTCCAATCCATGCCAGGCGTCTTTAGGCTCCACCGCAAAGGTCTGTACGTCCCGCCGATATTCCTTCAATCGCTTGCTGGTCCCCATCACGGTGCCGCCGGTGCCAATGCAGGCCAGAAAATGTGTAACCTGGCCGTTGGTCTGTTCCCAGATTTCCTTGCCTGTCGTTTCGTAATGGGCCTGCACGTTGAGCGGATTGTTATATTGATCGGGCATGCAATAGAGATTCGGATTTTTTTGATAAATGCGGCGCGCCTCCAGAATGGCGCCATCGGATCCTTCCTGATTGCTCGTGTAGACTATCTCTGCGCCGAAGGCTGTCGCAATTTTCTTTCGTTCTTCGCTGATATTCCTGGGCATCACGAGCCTCACGCGATACCCCTTGGCCGCCCCGATCATCGCGTAGGCGATGCCTGTGTTGCCAGAGGTGGAATCCAAAATGATCTTGTCCTTCGTAAGCTTTCCAGATGCTTCGGCGCCTCGAATCATCGCCAACGCAGCCCTATCCTTGACCGAGCCGCCCGGATTGAACCACTCGGCCTTCGCGCAAATCTGCACATGCGGAAAAGCGCTCGCGATGCGCTGCAAGCGCAACAGCGGAGTTCCGCCAATGCGCGAAAAAATCATGTCTCCCGCTTCCTCCACCGCCATCACCTCGGTCAGCATCAGCTATTCGATGACATCCATTTCAATGGGCTCCACCTTCAACCCATTGGTTTGGAAATATTTCATCGCCTTTTCTATTTCCGTTGAGACGCCTTCCATCTCCAATGCGACAATGCCGATCTCGTCGCTAATGTTGGCGCCGCGAATATTCGTTATGATTTTAAACTTGTGCCCTGCCAGATAAATGAGGGGTTCCTTGCACTGCTTGGGCGGGAACGTTAGATACACTTTTTTTTTAATGGCCCGGGGGGCTGTTTTGCCGCCCGCGATAGCCGGCACTATGGAAATCTCGTCGCCATCTTTCACGGCCGACTCAAGGTTTTTTAAGAATCGAATGTCTTCTTCGTTGATGTAGATGTTGACGAAACGCCGCACGGTGCCGGCCTCGTCGAAAATCCTGTCCTTGATGCCCGGGTACTTGTTCTCAAGATCCTTCAAGACCTCGCCGATGGTCTTGCCGTCCACGGGAACTTCTTGCTGACCGGCGGTCAATTTGCGCAGCGGTGTTGGAATACGTATTTTGCTTGCCATGCTGAATCCTCCTTGTTGATTATTTTTGTGCCTTCGCGTGCGCGAAATATTTTTTGCTGTCTTTGAGGACTTCGTCGAATTCCGCGAGCCTCGCCCCGATGATGACAGGAGCGCCAATGCGGTCCGCCACGGCTTCCTGCGTCTTAAGACCGTTGCCCGTGATCGAAATAACTATGGTTTCATCGCGTGGGATTTTTCCCTGCTCGATTAATTTCTTGGTCACTCCGACCGTCACGCCACCGGCCGTCTCGGTAAAAATACCCTCCGTTTGCGCCAACAGCTTCATCGCCTCGATAATCTCTTCGTCGCTCACGTCTTCGGCCGTGCCTTTGGAGTCGCGTATGGTCTGCACCGCGTAATAGCCGTCGGCCGGATTGCCGATAGCAAGGGACTTGGCAATCGTGTTGGGACGCACGGGGCGAATCAATTCTGTTTTTTCCTTCACAGCCGTCACGATCGGTGCGCATCCCGTAGCTTGCGCCCCATAAATACGGCATGGTGCCTTAGCAACAAGCCCCAGGTCCTGAAATTCCTTAAAAGATTTTTGTATTTTGCAAATCAGCGAGCCACCGGCCATCGGCACGATAATATGCTGCGGAATTTTCCACCCGAGTTGCTCGAGTATTTCGTATCCAAAAGATTTGGACCCTTCGGCGTAATACGGGCGAATGTTGATGTTCACGAAGGCCCAGCCGTATTTGCCCGCTATCTCGCTGCAAAGACGATTGACCTCATCGTAGGTTCCGCGAATACCCACCAAATGTGTCCCGAATATCAGCGTGCCTAAAATTTTCCCCTGCTCCAAATCGGCGGGCACAAAAATATAGCTTTCAAATCCACCGGCCGCCGCGTTTGCCGCGACAGAATTGGCAAGATTGCCCGTAGAGGCGCAAGCTACTATCTTGAAGCCAAACTCGCGAGCCTTGGAAAGAGCCACCGCAACAACTCTGTCTTTGAAAGAAAGCGTGGGGAAACTCACCGCGTCGTTTTTGAGATACAGGGTTTTAACGCCCAAAGCTTCGGCCAAATTGTCCGCCTTGACCAGCGGAGTAAAACCAACCGCTTGCCCGACGCATGGGTCCTGATCTAATGGAAGTAGCTCCCGATAGCGCCACATGTTCGGAGCGCGCGACTCGATGGCCTTCCGCGTCAGGGTTTTGGCTATTCCCTGGTAATCGTATGCGACCTCAAGCGGCCCAAAGCAATATTCGCAAACGTGCAGGGGTTGATTAGGATAATCCCGATGGCACTCGCGGCAGCTCAGGCCCTTGACATGGCCTTGACTCTTCTTCTTCATAACAGTCTTTATTTTCCTACTTTAGAGTGAAAAGGATGGGAGTTTACCTCAGAATACCTTCCAGGTCAATTGCAAAAAAACCCCGGGAACCTTTCGGCGCCCGGGGTTAAAAGATGATTTCGCTTATGCCGCTTTGGGAACTTCTTCGAGATGCGTAGCAATAATCTGCTCTATGCCCTCCTCGGTGTACGTTGTATTGATGCCGATGACGCGCACAACTCTCATCGCCTTCAACAAAGGAATCACGGTCTCGCGCAGGATTTTAGCCGTCGCCTCGGACTGTCCCGTCGTGACCCCGCCAGGTGTTGCGGCTGGCAGGTTCAATTGCTGGAAGGAAATGACCCAATTACAAATCTCCGTGCCGATGTCAAAAATGCGCTGCGTGTTGACAAAGCCCATTTGATTAGTCTTCTCGGGCATCTCGGCCGCAACGGATAGATAATTTGCATCCTTGAGCAGAGAATTACCCTTACCTCGGGAAACATCTATCATTTTCTCCAAAGTCGTCGTGCTGGTAGCGAGCACCAGATAGTCGCCAAGGAACGCGTAACCCGGCGTTAAACCCTTACCCATCAAAGGTACACTTATGAATTTAATCGCCACGCCTTCATGCGAAAGATCCTCGAACTTCATCTGGAACGCCGGTGCAGCAGGAGCTAAGGGCGCTGTGGTAGCTGGCAGCGGTGTGGTCCCATCAGCGTTTGCAGGAGACTCTGCGGGAGCTGCGCCTGGGGGCGCAACATTCGCAGCAGACTGCTTGTTGACGTATTCCACCATGCGATCGATGAACGCTTGGGCTTTAGCCTTGTCGGTTACCTTGATCATCAATGCCATTTTCGGTATGGGGAAAACGCCCTCGAGATTCACATCGTTGAACGTGTAGGCAATTTCATCCCCAACCCAAGATAGCAGGTCGTCTTCCACGGTCATGCCCATTTTTGTCTGTGCCTCGGCAATCGCGTCGAGCACGGTCTTGGCTTGCGCTGGGGCCTGCTTAAGAAGGTTTTCCTTCCAGATGCCCCAAAGCTTCTTGGCATCCATGGAATTCGTGACGCTGTACAACACGGTCCCTTCCGGAACGAATTTGATAGAGGACAATGCCTGCGGCTTCATTTCCCATAGCGAACGCGTGCTGGGATCCATGCCCGCTTTATTCGGTACCACGTATATTTTGGTGAACAGCCCGTGGCTCAACGTGCTAACGCCACCAATAAGTTTCAACAAAGATAGCGTCTGCCCCAAATTGGCTCCTAAGGCACCTGGAACCTGGCCTTTGGCTGCTTCCACGGCCTTGGCAATTTGCTCAAAATCCATGAAGAACAAACCCACGTTCTTGCCTTTAACATCAGCGGAAAGCGAAAGGAATTTTTTAAAATTATCGGAGTTGCTTATGGATTCACCGCGCTTTCCCTTATACAGATCCACAACGCTTTCCAGAACATTGCGTGTTTTACCAACGCCAACGGCCAAAATATTATCCAGGAAGACATAATTGATTTCAGGTGCCGTGGGATCTGCGGACTTTACGTTGTTGATCTCGACACCTTCGTATTTCCAGTTTTCGATTTTTTGATTGCCGGCTGACTTGGCTTTATCCAAGAGACGGCCTGCCATCTCGGCCAATTGTGTCTTAGTCCCCGTGCGAGTCATAATAAGCAATTTTGGCTCCGGATCGGCGGGAGCTCCCATGATCACCGCGATGGCGAGCTCATCACCAACAACGTCCATGATCCGTTGTTCGGTCAGGTCAAAGCCAAAACCTTCCTTGAACGCATTGAGGAAATTGCCGACGGCCTGCTGCGCTTGCACTTCCTTCCAAATAGGAAGCGAGGATATTTCCTTATAAAATTGCGAGTTGCGCAATTGATTCCATGTCCCTTGCATATCGCGCAAGGAATAGAATGCCACGGTTCCTTTGGGAACATATGTCTCGAGCGAAAGGCCCGGTCCAACTGCCGCCTTCTTGGGTAATTTAGGAACAATAAATAGAATGACGAGAAGAGCTACTGCCGCAAGCGCTATCAATATCCCTATGGCTTTTTTCATAGCACTCCCTTTTTAATTGTTATGGGGGCACATGATACACAATATTTTGAATCTTGTCAAGCAAATGCTGCTGCTGAAAACTAACCCTTCAATGCCCCCAATTGAATTCCTTCGACAAAATATTTTTGGCAAGCGATAAAAATAATAATCATTGGCACGAGCACAACTATAGCCCCGGCCATGAGAAGTGTCCAGTCGGTGCTATACAGTCCCTTGAACGAGGCCAGCAAAACGGGCAGCGGCATCATTTCTTCGGAATTCGCGACAATCAAAGGCCACATAAAGTTTTTCCATTGGCCCATGAACGTGAACGTGACCAGCGTCGCTATCGCGGGTTTCGAGAGGGGCATGATGATGCGATAATAAATCCCAAAAAGGCTGCAGCCGTCTATCTTGGCCGCATCTTCCAAATCTTCGGGTATGCTCATAAAAAACTGCCGCAGCATGAACGTGCCGTACGCGGAAAATAAGCCAGGCATGATCAGCGCGAAATACGAATCAATGCCAATGGGCTTGCCGACATAGTGCCGGCCGATGAACAAGTCCGACGACCACCAGGTGGTATGAAATAGATGGTTGAGCATATCCGGCATAAGCTTTAGCAGAATAAAAACAGGACTAAGAGTTACCACGCCCGGTATCATCAACGTGGAGAGATACGCCATGAATAGTTTATCCCTGCCCGGGAAATCCAATCGAGCAAACGCGTAGGCGGCCATCGACGAGGTGATCACTTGCCCTATCGTGACGCAAATC
>CAZOWS010000033.1:0-4834 GCA_964583365.1 uncultured Actinomycetota bacterium | reverse complement strand
GATAATATGCTGTGGAGCGGCAGAGTTACGGACGCTGGCATTCAAGATCCCGACACGTGTGCCCTCAGAACATTCGCCCAAAAAGTACAACGGGACCCGCGCGTAGAATCGGTGATGCTAACCGTGCGCGATGGATTGTCTTTGATACGCAAGAAATAGAACCGCCCCCCCCCTTGACAAATCCTAAGTAAGCCTGTATGATCTAGATAGAAAGAACGAGGTGCGGGTGAGAATGTTTCTGATCCGTGGGTTGACGTATGTCTGCGCGGTGTTCCTGATTTTTTTTCCGTGCCCTGGGCCTCATTCTGCCCTGGCTCTGGCTCCCTCCTCTAATCTGAAACCCGTCGCACGCGATGTTGCCCAACGCAACCGAGAAAAACAAATACGGGATTATATCCGTACCTTGCCTCTGTCCGAAGGCCATGCCCATTTCGGCGGATCTATTCCTGCGCCCGTGCTGTGGCGCATCGCCTTGAAGCGCGACGACATCCCCGATGCCGTGTGGGACGACTTGAGCGCAAAGGTGGGCACCGTCGCCATGTTTCGCAACGAGAATGTTGATCTGAAATCCATTGTGCGTGAAGGTAAGCGCCTGCAGTCAGAGATCGCGATCGATCTCACGGTTCGGCAAAAAGAACTAACCCGCCTGCAGGAAAAATTCGTTCATTTCACGCAGTACGTTCCTGACACGGACAAGAGCCTCGATGATTTCATCAAGGTGTATTTGATCGCGGGCACGCTTTCCAAAGGGTCCTACGATGTTGTCAAAGGCATCGCCAAGGAAATCGCGCTGAAGGGTTACGATGACGGTTTGAGGCTGCTGGAATTGCGCGCGAGTTTAGCGAAGGGCGAAAAGGAAGGCGATTTGTATCAGAAGATGCTGGAACGCATAGAGGCCATTCGCGATGGCCTGCGAGAGGCAGAACAGGAAATCCATGCGCGGCTGAAACCGGGTGAGATTGGCCTCGAGACCAGGATGGTGATGACGGCGGAAAAGGAAAATCCCATTTCCACCATATTGCAACAGACGTATGCCTTCCTGGACGTGTTGGAAGACCGGCCGGATCTGAAGGAATACGTTGTGGGCTTTGACGCCGCGAATCCGGAAAAGAAAAAGGCCCCCACCGAATTCATCCCTGTGCTAGAAAAAATAAAAGAATACAACGCGAAATGGGCTAAAGAGGGCCAAGCTACCTTGGGGCTCACGTATCACGTGGGAGAGGATTTCGGCGACGTGAGTGTGGAATCCGGCATACGCCATGTACAGGATGTTTTGGAAATGGGCGTGCGCCGCATTGGTCATGGCCTGGTACTGGGCGTGGATGTGCAACAATTTTTAGGCACGACGCGAGCCGAGCCCCTCAGCGAGCGCCTGGCCCAAATTTATTATGATTTGCGCAATGCAAAATTTGATCCGGATGGCGTGGATGCCGTGGGATTACAGATCGATGCGTTGGCCTTGAGAAGGGAATTAGAAAACTACGCGCGAGAATATCTGTACGTGCGAGAACGCGTGCTGCCATTGCTCGATACTATCTTGGATCAGGAGAAATTGGACGCGGCCAAGCAAACGGAATTGTACCGCGTTCTCAACGTGATGAGAAACACCCTCGAATATGAACCAGTTTCCGTCGATTACGATGAAAAGGCCATCGACGAGCTGATGCGTCGTCAGGATTATGTCCTGAACAAGGCCATAGAAATGGACGCCGTTATCGAAGTTAATCCCACCTCTAATGTTTTTATAGGCCCTATCGCCAGCTTCGGAGAACATCCATTGCGTCGCTTTGTCGCGCATCGCTATCCGCACATAAAAGGCAAAGGCTGGCTTGCTGGTCGCAGTGTCAACGTGATTGTTTGCACGGACGACGCGGGTGTTTTTGGCGTCACAACGGCCGACGAGATCGCGCGCATTTGCGCGGCGCAAGATCTGGGGCCCGAACACATCAATCGATTTATCTTCAATAGTTTTCGCTATCGTCTCAGCAATTCGCCACTGCGCTATCGCCAGCAAATCGAAGCCAGCCTGGGGCCGGAGGTGGAAAAAGAATTGCTCGGCTATCCCATCGTGACGACGTCTTTTGGTGATATTCAATTCAGCGTGCCTTCGGATACAGCCAAGAACGTCATCAAAAGGCATCAAAAGGGAAAATCCTTTCCGACGGTTTTTGTCTTGCCGCCGGAACTTTCCGTGGATGGCAACAATTACGCCGACATCGAGTTTGTGCTCTATTACTTCGCCTTCATCGTGGGAAATAATATTAAAGTAAAGCTTGTGGCCACGCCTGAGCAGGTAGTGGGCATGCGGCGCTACTTGCAGCATGCGTTGTTCGGAATAGATTTTAAAGCAAAGGATTGGAAGAACTTCCGGCAACGCTGGGTGCAGGAACTGGCTAAGGCCAGGGGGCGCGTTCCCAGCGATCCGGAGATTTTAAAGGAGATATCGGTCTGGGAAAAATCAATTCGTGCCGCACAAGATGTGTTGGCGGTAAAGGATAAAAAAACAGGTCGCGTTTGGACTTTGAAAGAGTTTGTGGAGTTTGTGCCATTTGAAAACGGCGTGGCTCATGTCGCGATGGGGAATGGAGCCGTGGAAATTCTGAGGGACGAAAAAAATCCTACGCGATTCATGGTGAAAGAGATGGGGGCGCAAGCCGGTGCTTTGGAAAAGCATGTGCAGGTGGACTACGCCACGCCGTATGCCCCGCCCGAGCAAATCTCTCTGGAACAGAAGGAGGCTTTGTCCGGATCTAATCGCCCGCGCCTGGGCTACACTCTCTTGGACCGCAACAACGGTTTTGATACGGAAGGCGAGGTTTCCAGTTTTGTTTTCTGGGCGGGGAAAAAAGGCATTCTTGTCGATCCCTCGCCCGCGGCCATACGAAAATTGAAAGCCCTGGGCCTGACGGCCGAGGATATTCCCTACGTGATCCTCACGCATAATCATGCCGATCATGATCGCGGCCTGCTGAAATGGCTATTCCAAGGACAAAAGGTCACGCTGTTGACGTCGGTTCCCGTCTATTTCAGTTTTCTAGAAAAGGCGCGCGTGCTTTTGGGCGAGGACGTACAGCCGTACGTGGATTTTCAGCCGCTCTTGGACGACGTTCCGATAGACATCCCCATTCTCGGCGAAGAAAAGGCGATCCTCACCATACGTCACACATTTCATCCCATTCCCACCCTCGGCTTCAAACTGAATTACACGTATCAAGGAAAAACGTACGGCATTGGTTTCTCCGGTGACACGCAGTACGATACGCGCGAGATAGGAAAACTTGCCGAATACCGCAGGGCCCTTGAGGCACAAGAGTTGACCATGGAGGAAGTCGACAGGATCTTGGACATGTTGAGGTACTTTTTCTGGGATGAAAAAGGGTGTTTGCAGCCGGGCTTGTCCGCGATTATTCACGAAGTCGAGGTGCGCGCTCGCGATGCAGAGGGATTCATTCACACGCCCTTGGCCGCGCTAGAAGAGCTGCCCGAAGAGACGCGGCGAGCCACGACGCTCTATCATTCGCCCAAAAAGAATTTCCCTTTTTCGAGATTCAATGACATCAAACCTTTGGACACGGTGACCATCCTTCCGTCGGATGAACAATTGATTCAGGAGTATCGTCTTCAACAAGTAAGTCTGGTCTCTCTCTTTGCCGCGATGCCGCAAGATAGGATCCGGGAGATCTTCCACGCCGGCACCATCAAGCAATTCAAGCCCGGGACAGCTCTGGTCACGCAAGGAACATGCATTGCCTTGACCGAATCCCCCAACGGCATTCCGCCGAACATTCATCAGATCATTCAGGACAAGACCACAGGGGATTTTTTCATCATCCTTTCCGGCGAGGCGACGGTAGTAAAGGATGGCAAGCCCGTGGGGCCGCCTGTTGGGCCGGGCACGACGATCGGTGAATGGGCCTTGGAAACAGGTGAGGCCCGGGGCGCCACCGTGAAGGCGGGGGCCAAGGGTGTCACGGCGATCACATGGTCAGCCCAGTCCTATCACGACTGCATTCAAGGGGCGCAAGTACAAGCCAGAGTGCGCAAGGACCATCGCGGCTTGCCTCTGTTGCAAAAATGGCGCAGGGCCGCGGGGTCGGACAGTTTTATAAAAAAATTGGATGTGCGCGTGTTTAGCGATTTGCTCGGGAGAAGCACCGAACGTTCCGTGCTCGCGGGCCAAACGATCATTCGGTATGGCGAATCGGGCGAAGACTTTTATATCGTGATGAGCGGCAAGCTAAACGTGTTGGACGAACATGGAACGGAGCTGGCGATCTTGTCCGATGGCGACCATTTCGGCGAAATGGCGCTTATGGAAGAAGGGGCTAAACGCAACGCCACGGTAGTGGCTGAAACCGACTCGCAGTTATGGAAAATCGCAAAAGCTGATTTTGCCACCATGCGCCGGCATTGGCCTGATTTTAACCGTGCACTCCGACGTTTGGCCCAAAGGCGGCGCGAAGAAATGCAAAGGGTAAGCCGTGGGCAACCCTTGGTATCCTCGCGCCAGCAAGAGCTGGTCGCGCAGATTTCCTCCAAGGACGAACACATCCGTTTGTCCGCCGCAAAGGAATTGCTGGAACGTGGTGATGCGTCAGGTCTGAAGGTCTTGCAGGATCTCGCACGCACAACTCCCGTTCTTTTGCAGGAAGATGTCAAAGATCTTTCGCGTTGTATCGTAGAAAAACTGAAGGCGGATCCATGGATTGTGGAAGAAACTTTTAATATCAACGGCCAAAAAATTGATTTTAGCAGCACTCAATACATGGAAGTGGATGCACGTGGAAATCCGCATGACTTGAGGGTGTACAGAATAGGTCCTCTGTTTTTCTTT
>CAZOWS010000032.1:0-4239 GCA_964583365.1 uncultured Actinomycetota bacterium | reverse complement strand
ATGAAACGGCCAAACCACCCGCTTCATCTACGACGGCGATCAGATCATCATGTTCCAGTCATTGCGAGCCGCGGCAAGGATGAGCGATTCCTTATCACGACCGTGATTTCGCCTTAACGCTGTGCTATTATCCGCGCATGGAAAAACCTTTGATCGGCATCACGGCCAACGCTTTGCTTGAAGGCGTCGCGGATTCCGGGCGTCATGGAGTCATTGAAAACACTGTTCCACAGGCATACGTGGACGCAGTGGAAGAGGCCGGCGGCATCCCTGTTATTGTCCCGCTCGTGGCCCAGAGAGCAACTGCCTTGCAGATATTGTCTTACCTGGATGGCTTGCTTTTGAGCGGCGGAGGTGACGTGGATCCGGGCCTATTCGGCCAGGAGCCGCATACCAAACTCGGCGTGGTGGACGTGGCAAAGGATCGGCTCGAAAGCTGTCTGCTCTCCGAAGCTCTTGGCGTTGGCATGCCCATATTGGGGATTTGCCGCGGCATGCAAATCTTGAACGTAGCGGCCGGCGGGACATTGATTCAGGATATTCCGAGTTCCTCGCCCGCGCGTATTCAACATGCACAGCGCGCGACAACGGCTACCCCCTCGCACATGCTGCGCATAAAAAAGGGCAGCCGATTGGCAAACATCGTGGGGACAACGAAATTGCGCGTGAACAGCTATCACCATCAGGCGGTGGACCGAGTTGCTCGCGGCTTCGCCATTACCGCCACGGCAAGCGATGGAATTATCGAGGCCATAGAATGCAAGTCGCGCCGTTTTGTCCTCGGCGTTCAATTTCATCCGGAAAAGATTTTTCGGGATTTTCCTTCGTGCCTGGCAATTTTCAAAGCCTTCGTGCAGGAGTCCGCTGTTTGTGGCAAGGTTAAAGCTTAAGATTTTTTTGATTGCCGTGGCCGCCTTCCTGGTGGCCGCGCATTTTGTGCTGTGGGTCGTGATTTCCCGATCGGGGCCGGGCCTGATACAGGATTACATTTCGCGGAGCATCGGATGGGAAGTACAAACCGACGGCGTTAAGTTTTCGTTACTCTCCGAAGGCGTCAAGATCAAGAACTTAAGAATTTGCGATCCCACGCGGCCTGATGCTGCTCCCCTATTTTCTGCCAAGCGAATCAAGTTGCGTCTGAATCTTTTTGCGCTCCTAGCAGGGCGTCTCACGATTAAAAAAATCATCGTGCTCTCGCCAAGCCTCAATTTGTCGCGCAACGGTGGCGGACATTGGATTATGCCCGCCGAGCCTCCATCCGGCCCGACTGCGCAAGACTCCAGCGTCGAGAAAACCGCGCCCCCAACCAAATCAGGACCCGCAAAAAAACGTTTTCGCCTAGCTGTCTGTTTTGAGCAAGTGGACTTGCGTAAAGGGGAAATATTTTTACGCGACGCAACTGTCTCTCCCCCGTTCTGGGTTAGGATAAAAAATATTCATGCCAAGGGCAGTCTAAAGTCCACCCAGCGGATGGAATTTCGACTGGATGGCAAAGTGGAATGCAAGGATACCGCAACTCTCCGAGTGGAGGGCGAGATGGTGTTTGCACCCGGCGCCCCCTGGAATGCCACGGTGAAGGTAGATTTGCAGAATCTGGACATGTTGCTTTTAGCACCTTATTATCAACCGCATAGCCCCGCGGCCATAACCGGAGGAAAATTTTCGATGCAATCCACGTTGCATTGCGACCGGGACATGCTCAAGGATTCGCTGCAAACTATCACGCTGCAAAATATAATGATTCATTCATGGCGCGAAGAATTTCTTCAAGGCAGTAGTTTTGGCATACCCAACAAGGAGTTGGCGGATTACGTAAATCGAAATTGCGGAGAACTACGCCTCGACTTCTCGGTCGCGGGACCCGTTAAAGAGGTCGCGTCGCTGACCGGACCCGACGCCTGGAAGGCTCTGGGCGCTTCGGCCGTGAATCAATGGTTCAGCAAGGAGAGGTCCCAATAAAATGAAAAAACTTTCTCAAAAAATAGGCATCATCGGGGGCAGCGGACTCTATCAAATGGAGGGGCTGCAAAAAATTCGCGAGAAATCAGTCGCGACTCCGTTCGGCAAACCTTCCGACAAATTCATTCTCGGAACGCTCGAAGGACGAGAAGTTGTCTTTCTTCCGCGCCACGGACGCGGCCACAACCTGTTGCCTTCCGAGATAAATCACCGCGCCAACATCTATGGCTTCAAATCGCTTGGCGTGCATTGGCTCATCTCGGTGAGCGCTGTGGGAAGCCTCCGGCTCGACTATCGTCCGCTGGACGTGGTGCTCGTGGATCAATATTTTGACAGGACACGACATACGCGCAACGACACTTTTTTCGGCGACGGCGTGGTGGCCCACATCTCTTTCGGCGATCCCGTGTGCGACCGATTGGCAAATATTATCGGTGAGGCCGCAGCCAAAGAGACGCCGGGCGTTTGCGTTCATCCCAAAGGCACGTACGTCAATATGGAGGGCCCCGCCTTCTCCACGCGCGCGGAATCCAACAGCTATCGCCAATCAGGCTTCGACGTGATCGGCATGACGAATCTCTACGAGGCCAAACTCGCGAGAGAAGCGGAAATGTGCTTCGCCGCAATGGCCATGGTCACCGATTACGACTGCTGGCATGAAACCGAAGCCAACGTGACCGTGGACATGATAGTCGAAAATCTCCGGCGCAATGCGGAGAATGCCAAGACCATTTTGAAAGCCGTCGCGAAGGCCATACCTAGCCAACAGGATTGCGCCTGCGCCGAAGCCCTGAAGAACGCCATTCTCACGCCCGCAAAAGCGATCCCACCACGCGCGAAGAAAAAACTGTCCCTGCTGATTCAAAAATATCTATGACCGAAGCGGCATCGCCGTCTCACAAAAACATACTCCGGTCGGCGGGCATCGTGGGCGTGATGACGACGACCAGCCGAGTGTTCGGCTACGTGCGCGACGCGGTCCTGGCAGCCATACTCGGGGCCGGCAACAGCATGGACGCGTTCACCGTGGCTTTTCGCATCGCGAATCTGTTGCGCCGTCTCGTGGGCGAAGGCGCGATGACCGCGGTCTTCGTGCCTGTCTTCACGCAATTCGAGAAAAAAAATACACAAGACGCGGTGTGGAAATTCGCGGGCATGTTCCTGACCACACTGGGCTTTCTTTTGATCGGCATCGTGCTATTCAACATCGCCTTCGCGCCCTGGCTCATTCGCATCATGGCTCCGGGCTTCGGTGACATACCCGGAAAATTGCATTTGACGATTTTTCTCAATCGCCTCATGGCGCCGTATCTTTTGTTCATCGGATTGTCCGCGCTCGTCATGGCCATCTTGAACACGCGGCATGTGTTCGCGATGCCGGCGGCCACACCCATATTTCTGAATTGCGCGATCATTTTTGGCGCTCTCGGTCTATCGCGTTGGTTCCCAGAACCCGCAACAGGCGCTGCGATTGGGGCGTTGATAGGCGGCATGCTTCAGTGGGTAGTGCAACTCCCCGCGCTTTTCCGGCAGGGCTTTCGCTGGAATTGGACTGTTTCGTTCGCGCACCCCGAGGTAAGGCGCATCGGTCGCCTCATCGTGCCGGGATTGTTCGGCATCGGCATCACGCAATTCGAATTGATATTCGGATCGTTCGTGGCGTCCTTTTTAGCGGAGGGCAGTGTCTCGGCGCTATATTATAGCGACCGCGTGATGGAATTGGCCATGGGGATATTTGCTGTTTCTCTCGCTACTGTCATGCTTCCTATTCTGTCGCGCCTAGCCGCGGATAAAAAAATGGACGAGATAAGGCATACGCTTATCGTGATACTGCGCTCACTATCTTTCGTCACAATACCGGCTACGGTCGGGCTGATAGTCCTCTCCACGCCGATTGTGCAAGTACTCTTCGAGCACGGCCGCTTTACCGCGATGGATACTCAGCGCACGTCGGTTGCGCTGGTATTTTTCTCGGCCGGTCTATTTTTCTTTTCGTCGGTAAAAGTGATAGTGCCTGTTTTTTATGCGCTGACGGACATGAAGACTCCCGTGCGCATCGCGGGCATCGCGTTCCTCGTCAACGTAGTCTTCACGCTGATCTTAGTTTTTCCGTTGAAGCATGGCGGGATTGCATTGGCTGCGTCGTTGGGCGCGGCCTTTCAATTGTCTGCTTTGCTATGGATTTTTAGGAACCGTTACGGGGCGCTGGGACTCATGGATTTTTTTAGGTCTCTCGTGCGCGTGTCCGTCTCGTCTGTGGTGATGGGGATTTTTTGTCTC
>CAZOWS010000031.1:0-3218 GCA_964583365.1 uncultured Actinomycetota bacterium | reverse complement strand
TTTCGGGGGTGCTCATGTTCTGATACACAGGCTCCAGCGCCTTCTTGATGGCAGCTTTGTCCGCATCGGACATCGGGCGCAATTGCAATTCCGCCACCGCCGCTTGGCGCAGGGGTTCGTTGGGAGAGCTGAGGTAGTTGATGAGTTGGTCGAGGGTTCTACGTCTGTCATCCTGAGAGAGCGAAGCGACTGAAGGATCTACTTGGGCCCTATCGAGATCCTTCGCATTGATAGTATCGTTTCTGCCGCGCTCCGCTTGGCTGCTCAGGATGACAGGTTCCGTGACGACAGTGGACATCGCATTTAACGCGTGAATCGCGCTTATGCGAATATAGGTGTCCTTACTGGCAAGCGCGCGTGATATCGCGGCTTCGATTGCGGGTACATCTTCGGGACCTGCAAGATGCAGGGCTGTGAGAATTTCCAAGGCTTTTGCTTGATCTACAGGGGTGCCGGATTGCAGTAGCGGGAGCCACTTGGCCTTCAATATTTTCCCGTCGGATTCGGAGAGACCTTCCAGTCCCTTCATTAGTATGGGCATTAGATGAACGCCTAAACTGTCCAAGCGATCCATTAAAATGGCATGTATCTGGGCTTTTGACGTGTTCAATTTTTTGAGGCTTTCCAATAAAAGCTCCAAGCTCTCCTCCGACGATTTCAATCTCTCCAGCAACAACTCTTGCATCTTCTTGCGGTTCAAGGACGGGGCATTCTGCTCTATTATCGCCCGCCACATTTTGGCTTCGATTACCTTTTCAAAACCCTGCAATGGTCTGATGCGATCCAACTCTTTGCTTAAATCCTCTACCTTAACGCCACGTTTGGTCAAAGCCATCGCGGCAGCAGCGCATTCGTCCGGCACGGAACTTTTGAGCATGGCCTTTAATTTTTCTATGATCGCTTTGCCCGGATGCTTGAGATCGGCCGCGCGTTCGGCGGCCAAACATCGCATCCAGGTCATATTGGAATCGGGATTATTCAATAAGCTGATAAGATATTCTTGCATTGTGTTGATCTCGGGGATGGTAAGCGGATATTGGAGCATGTCCTCTATGGCATAGAGATCAGGTAACGCTATTTTGATTTGAGCTTTTATTGCCACCCCGTATTCTTGCATCGCGCGAACGACGGCTGCTTGAAGCGCGATTTCAGTAGATGTTTTTATAGGGGCGACCTTCTCTTTGATTTCTTTGGATAATAGGTGAAGGTCCAGACTAGCCTGCACGGCGGCCGCCGCAACGTTTTGATCCGTATCAACGATGAGCTGGCGAAGTATTTCCTCTGCGCTGTTGTTAAGATTCATTCCAGCGTTAGCGGGAACAGGTCCGATCGTGATGTAATCCATATCCAATCTTACTTTGGCCTCTTTGGCCTTACGTATCATGGACGGGTCTGAACCAATAAGCATGTTATGCATGTCATCTTGGAGTGCTGGATATTGATGGCCAAGTTTCGATGCCAATTGCACTTTAATGTGGGAGGGAATATCAGGTTTGATTAAAACAACATCAGCAATAGCTTTGCATAAATCATTATCCAACCCTAGATATTCCAAATTATCAATGAGGTATTGAAGGACTTCGGGGTCGCGCTCGTTGCTTAATATTGAAATGCATTGTGATTGAAAACCCGCCAGCGACATGCCCTCTGCACCCAGCGCGCGATGGAGAGCAATGACGGCACGGAGCACGGATATGCGAGAGGATGGATCTTGGAAAATATCTTTCGCAGCGCTAGCAGGCGATGTGGCGGATGCAATGGCGACGGCCTCAAGGGCCTCGCGGATAAGCGATCGAATCTGACTTCTGTCTGGACTACTGGGATCCATATGTATTAGGAATTCTACCCAGACTTCACTATAGAATTGCCGCGAAGCTTTTGTTGTAATAATGTCCGCCACTTCTCGGAATGTCATCAGCCCAAGCTGCGCAATGCTTAGCGCTGCAGCTCGGCTTTCCGTTGTATTCCATTTTTTATAGATGGCCATCAGCGACTTCTTGATTTTATTTTTATCTTTGGTGGATGGATTGCGCAAAAGAATCTCGGTTACCGCGGCTTTTCTGAGGGCTTCATCAAAATCGCTATGATCTTTGATGAGTTCCTCGAGGCTCTTGCTAGCGAATCTGTCATCCTGAGAGAGCGAAGCACCGGATTGCTTCCCGCCACGCTGCGCTCGCGGCTGCGCAACGCTCGGCAAATGATCGCTCGCAATGACGTTTTCAATGCGCTGTATCGCGGCGAGAACTTTTTCTAGATATTGGGCTATGACGCTATCTCCTGCGGGCGGCGGGGCGGGTACTGGATAATATACGGGGATTGCTTCCAAGAGTTGTTGCCATAGCTCGGGTGGACCTGTCGTGGTGATGGCCGTGTGCAATAAATTCTGGCGCAGGATTTCTAAGAGGGCGCGGTGGCCGCGATGCGGGTCTAGGGCGGCTTTGAGGGCGGAAATGGTTTCGGTCGTGATGTCGGCGGAGATGAATGTTTCGTAAGCCAAAGAGAGATCCTTCGCTGCGCTCAGGATGACAGGGGCCTGAGGCAGCGCGTGTTTGGTCCAATAGGCATCTATTTGTTCAGCGCCAGTTGCCGGCAGCAGGGCCTGCGAGCGAACTTGATGCAGTTTTCGCAGCGCGGTCAAATGCTCGGCCTCTTTGCCTTCGGCAAATTCGGCAAAATAGCCTTCTTTTTCCAGATGCTCCTTCAATAGTTCCTTTTGAGTCTCAACGTACGCGACCTCTTCGGGCATGGGTTCGAATAGTTTGATCTTGCCCAGGATGTCGTCCACGACCAAGTCGCCGCTGTCGGCGGGCTTGCCCAAACGCGCCAACAAGGCCTGTCCTGTCTCACCATTCGTCAAAAATGACCTCGGCCAATCGCTGTCTTTGAGGAATTCAAAAATGTCTTTGTAAATGGTCTTGATGGCCAGCGTGTTGTCACTTGCATGAGAAAAGGTCTTGCCCGTATCGCCCAACTCCTTGAGCGTCTCGTCCAACACCTGCCTGACTTCCTTTAATATAGCCGCGCGCCCCAGGCGTTCGACAAATCCCAATTCCTTCCAATTCTCCTTTTTGCTCAAATCCGCCACGATTGTGGCCACATCTTTTATGGTCTGCTCGACCGTGCTGCCCTTCGTGTTGATTTGCAAATATTCCAATTTGTTGTCCAGAATCGGGTTGCCCGTTTTGGCCGGTCTCACGACTTTCAACGCGTCCACGATC
>CAZOWS010000030.1:0-2518 GCA_964583365.1 uncultured Actinomycetota bacterium | reverse complement strand
TAAGAAGGCAATAAAGGTAGCAGCAAAAGAGGTGCCCACGTTGTGGATGAGACAAAGGCCCGCGGCGAGTCTACGATCCCAGCAGCTATCACCGCGCCATGTCCAAGACTCGATGGGTATCCTCGAAAGACAGTTTCGGGCCTGTCCGATCGCGCCGCTACAGGAACAGATGCAAACCGTGTGGTTCACGCTCGTGCATGAATACATCAAGAACAAAAAAAACGGAGGAAACAATGCAAACACCGGTGCTTGAAAAAATCGAGATACTCCCCGCCAAAGCCAAGATTACCAAGGCTTTGGCGGAGGCTATGGACCTCATCGAAAAGAAATTCGGCAAGGGCTCGCTGATGAAACTGGACGAGTCCTTCCACCTGCAGGAAATCGAGGTTATCTCAACCGGATGCCTCGGCATTGACATTGCACTGGGCGTGGGTGGCATCCCGCGAGGTCGCATCGCCGAGATTTTTGGCCCGGAATCTTCGGGAAAAACAACACTAGCCCTGCAAGTAGTCGCTCAGGCGCAAGCCAAGGGCGGCACGGCAGCCTACATAGACGTGGAACATGCTCTGGATCCTGCCTACGCGCAAAAGCTCGGCGTGAATTTGCAAGACCTGTTGGTCAGTCAGCCCGATTGCGGCGAGGATGCTTTGTGCATTGCCGAGGCCCTAATCAATAGCAATGCCGTGGACGTGGTGGTCGTGGACTCCGTGGCAGCGCTGGTGCCTCGCGCGGAACTAGAGGGTGCAATCGGCGATGCCCACGTGGGATTACAGGCACGCCTCATGTCCCAGGCATTACGCAAACTGACCGCGGGTATTCACCGCTCCTCCACGGCCTGCATTTTTATCAACCAAATACGCGAAAAAATAGGCGTGATGTTCGGAAACCCCGAAACCACACCCGGCGGCAGAGCGTTGAAATTTTATTCTTCCGTGCGCCTGGATATACGACGCGTCACCTCCATCAAGGATGCGCAGGACGTGGTGCGCGGCAACAGGACACGGATCACGGTAGTAAAAAATAAAGTGGCCGCCCCATTTCGCAAGGCGGAGTTTGATATTCTATTCAACGAAGGAATATCGCAAGGGGGATCGGTCGTAGACGTCGGCCTGGAAAAAGGAATCCTGGATAAAAAAGGCTCGTGGATATCCTACAAGGGCGAACACATAGGCCAAGGCCGCGACCAGGCCGTGGAAGAAATAAAGAAGAACAAGAAACTGCAAAGCGAACTCGTCGCGGAGATTCTAAAGAAAAAATCCGAACCCGAGGCACTAGCGCTGGCGTCGTAGGAATTGCCATGACACAGCAAGAAGATATAACCCTGCCGGAGATAGTCCAAAATAAAATTTATATCCTGCGGGGAAAACGAGTCATGTTGGATAGTGATCTAGCCAATCTTTACGGGGTAGGCACGAAAGTGTTGCTTCAAGCTGTCATGAGAAACACCTTGAGGTTTCCTGATGATTTCATGTATCGACTTACTTTAAGGGAAGTTACAAACTTGAGGTCACAATTTGTGACCTCAAGTTTGTCCTATGGAGGAAGACGATATTTGCCTTACGTTTTCACGGAGCAAGGAGTTGCCATGCTATCGAGCGTTTTGCACAGCGATAGAGCTATTCGCGTAAACATACAGATCATGAGAACGTTCACCAAACTGCGGGAAATTTTACTGACGCACACCGAGTTAAAACTGAAGATCGAAGAGCTGGAAAAAAAGTACGATCAACAATTTGTTGTCATCTTTGAAGCGATCAAGCAATTGCTGGCACCACTAGAGAAACCGCCCGCAAAAATAGGTTTTCACTCGAATAGGTGACGCCTACATCCCCCTACCCAAAATAACATGCGGCAGCGTCATGCAGAGAAGGCGCAGATCGAACGTAAGGCTCCAGCGATCGATGTACTCGAGATCCAAAAAAACCCAATCGTTGAAGTCTTCTTTTTTCTGGCCGCTCACCTGCCAGAGGCCCGTAACACCGGGCTTCATGGAAAGCCTGCGACGCTGCCAGGGCTCGTATTGCGCGACCTCGTCGGGCAAAGCGGGCCTGGGGCCGACCAGGCTCATGTTGCCGGCCAGCACGTTGAGCAATTGCGGCAATTCGTCCAGCGCATGGCGCCGGAGAAATCTTCCGACCTTTGTCACGCGCGGATCACCAGGCATCTTGAAAGCCGGGCCCGAAAGCTGATTGGCCTCCCACAAGGCTTTGCGCATGCTCTCTGCGCCCTCGACCATCGTGCGGAATTTGATCATCGTGAAGACATGCCCACGAAATCCCACGCGTTGCTGGCGAAAAAACACCGGACCTTTCGAATCTCTCCGTATGAGTATCGCGATAAGCCCCATCAAAGGCGCCGCGAGTATCAAACCTATCAGGGCGATGCCTATGTCCATGCTACCTTTAATCAAATACTCCCATTCCTTGGAGGGATTGCGCCGCAGCGTAATCAGCGGAATGCTTCCCAACTGATCCCAGGATGCGTGCGAGAGCTTTTGCTCAAACACATCGGCTACAAT
>CAZOWS010000029.1:0-3731 GCA_964583365.1 uncultured Actinomycetota bacterium | reverse complement strand
TCTACGATGACTTTCGCGTCCAGCAGCAAAAAGTTTCCTTGCTTGGTGAGCACGAGCGGATTGATTTCCAGGAGTGAAAGGTCTTGGGCGCAAAAAAATCGGAAAAGTTTTTCTATCAGCCCCTTCAACTCTGCCGTTTGTGGGCCGCCCAGGCCGAATCGCGCGGCAATTTTCCTCACGAGAAAAGGGGAGAAACCACAAATCGGATCTATGCGCTGGGTCAAAATCTTTTCTTTGGGCACGGCCTCAATGTCCATGCCGCCATCCGAGCTGAACAGGAGCACAGGGCATTGCCCTATTCTGTCAATCGTGATGGCTAGATAATATTCATGCGCGATATCGCAGGCGCTCTCCAGAAGCAATGCCTTCACCTGCTCACCGCGCGGCCCGGTTTGTACCGTGATCAGGGTTTTACCCAGTAAATCTTTGGCGATTGCCTGTGTTTCTTGTGGCGAAGAAGAAATCTTTACGCCGCCTGCTTTCCCTCGCCCTCCAGCCAGAATCTGGGCTTTGACCACGACGCGATTTTCTGCGCCTAATGCGGAATGAACTTTAAAGGCTTCTTCAGAGTCTCGAATCACCTGACCCGCAGGCACAGGTATTCCGTACTGGGCAAGTAGGGATTTGGACTGGTATTCGTGAAGTAACAAGGGTTGCGGAGCGCTGGGAAGTTAAGGCGAAGTCGCTTTTCTTTTGCTGCGTTCATCCAGTGGCGTGTAGCTGCATCCATCTTCTGAGCATTGACGGCCCGTGTACTGAGATTCAGGTCGGTACAAGGCCGGTTTGCCCTGCGCATCGCCGAATTTTTCTTCGATGATATGCGCGGTCCAGCCCGGCATGCGCGCGATGGCAAAAACAGGTGTGAAGAAATCCGTGGGAATATTCATCGCGTTGTAGGCAACCGCGCTATAAAAGTCCACGTTGGGGTACAAATAGGTTTTTCCGCGCTTGTCGAATTCCTTGCGCGCTATTTCCTCGATCTTGGATATCACCTCAAACCAAATGCCTTTTCCCTCGCGATGGGCAAGACCCTCGGCCATCTTGCGCAGTACTTTTGCGCGTGGATCCCAAGTTTTGTAGACCGCGTGACCCATGCCCATGATTTTTTCGCCGTGGTCCAAGCGATTCTTGACCCAATCGGCCACGAGCTCCGGCTTCTGAATTTCTAAAAGCATTTCCATGACTTTGGCATTTGCGCCGCCGTGCAGCTCGCCGGACAAGGCCCCGATAGCGCCGGATACCCCCGCGTACATATGCGCGTGCGTTGAGACAAGGGCCCTACCCACGAAGGTGGATGCGTTGAACGAATGATCGGCGTGAAGAATAAGGCATACATCCATGTTGTTCGCTGTTTCGGCATGAGGCTCTTTGCCGTTTAGCATCCAAAGAAAATTTGCGGCGTGGGATAAAGAGGAATTCGGATCCAAGGGCTTAGCACCCGCCCGTATTCTGTTCCAGGCGGCGACAATGGTGGCAGCTTTTGCCGTGAGCGCGATAGCCTTGGCGATATTCGCGGTACGCGATTCCACTTTTACGTCCGCATCAAAACCCGCAATCCAGGCGATGGCTCCCTGCAGCACGTCCATCGGCAATGTTGTCTTGGGAAGCTTTGCCATGGATTCAAGAATTTCTTTGGGTACCGCACGCGATGCTTTCAACGCGCTATCGAATTCGGATAGCTGCTCGGCATTGGGTAATTCACCGTAAATCAAAAGATAGCAGGTTTCTTCAAACGTGGAATGGGCGGCCAGCGTTTCAATGCTGAAGCCACGATATATGAGGCGGCCTTCTTCGCCGTTTACGTCGCTGATCTTCGTGTCCGCGACAACGATGCCGCGAAGGCCTGTGTTTTTAGTTTCCTGATCGCTCATGACGGGCGCATTGTAGACGAACTAAGCTAAAAGTTGAAGACAATTTGCCAGCGATATTCGAAAGGCATTCTATCCCATTGCGTTCCCGGGAATGGCAGCGTGGGTTGCCTACCGAAAGCGTTTCCGGGTACAAACACCGCGATGTACATCGAAGACTTTAGATTATCCAACAAAGACCAGTCATGAATGATGTCGAATTCATTGCCGAGGTCTTTTTCTATGCCGTTGGTTGGTAAAGTGATTCCGCCGTTGTCCTGACGAAAGTCCGAAATAATGCTGATGCGCGAACGATATTGGGAAAAATACCAATGCGCGAACGTTAACGTGGAGTTTTTGCTTGCCTCAACCGACACGCTAGCGTGCAGAATATATATGTTCGTCAGCAAGGCCTTCACCAATTCGCCATAATGAGTATCGTTGGCCAAAGACGTAAAATCTTTCTTAGCCGATTCCTTGGCGCCCTGCCCCATAACGAACTCTATGCGAAACTGGGGGTTTAGCGGAAGGGTGGTTTTATATTTGGCCACCAGATTGAGGCCTAGCGCGCTGACACGCTGATCTTCTTCATTCTGTAATTTTCCCAATTGGTATACGGCAGCGGTTTCCGTTTCGATAGCCGGTGTGGGATCCCACAAAAGCTGATTGAAGAAGGATAGGGGCGCTAAGAATTTGTCGTCCTCCATATTCCCTGAAAAGGAGAATGTGTAACGCCAGGTATCGGCCTTGTAGCGAACGTACATGCCATAAAGATCGGTGCCATTTTCTAAGGAAAAATGGTTGTGCAAATGGTTCAACATAGGGTGATTATAAAAGAACGATAGTTGCCAGGGATTGGCGGTGTATGTCAATTGCGCTAGATCGAAACTTTCCTCTCTTTCCAGCCCATTGAAGAAAAATCCGAAATCGAAGTCCAGGAATTGTCTGCCCGTACGCAAGGTCAAACCTTCTATCGAGAACAAATCGGTCAATTTAAGATAGGCCTCTTCCAGCGTCGTCCTGTCTAGTGCCCTTAAACCCGAGTTTGTCATTTCTCCCAGCGATTTGTACCCCGCGAAATTTACTTTGTAATGCTTAAGAGAGGACACGACGGTGGTGTCTCGATTTATTTGTGTTTCCAGGGTGCCGATAAATCTATTGAATAATGCCACGTAATTATCGCGCCGCTCTAAATAAGCAAAACCGGCAGGACTGTCCTGAGGAAAGATTGTCGTTGTAGTGGTGGGGCCACCTACCAAAGGAAACAAAGGATTGGGCACGATTATATCCGTGGGTTGGGCATTTGTCCCCAAACCCTGCGCGTAGCGCGACCACATCATGCGCGTGCGATTCTCCCCGTGCACAACAATTTTGGGATAGTCGGGTACAAACTTAAGCGGTTGCGTTTCTGAGGGGATGATTGCTTGCGCGAGAGGCGGTTCTAACAGGGATGCTGATAGGGACGATTCTTGTTCTTCTGCGGCGCAGGCGAAATAAGGTGTAGCCGTGACCAGCAACGCAGAGAAAAACCAAAGACATGATTTTTTTATCATCGGCTCCTAGATGTTGCCTAAATGTCCGCGAAGTGAACAATATCGCAGAGAGAGATTTCTGTCTCTTTTTTTTTCCATGCGTCGGCGGGCAGACCTGCCACGGTCGCGCAGAGATTCGCAAGCATTGTTGGCGCGTTGGAAAAACCCTTTGTTTCTTCCGGCAGCAAGATGCCCTGAACGTCTCCGCTGCGCACGATAACGGCCTGCTTGCCCAGTTGAATTTCCTCGGGATTTTTCACGCGCGTTAAGTTTTGCACGATGGTGATTTCGATGGTGGTGGCTTTCGCGTCCGTGACGCTTAGGGGTTTGAAACGCGTGGCTGTTTGTGCGA
>CAZOWS010000028.1:0-3703 GCA_964583365.1 uncultured Actinomycetota bacterium | reverse complement strand
CTGCGGCACCGTGTATTTGCGCTTGGACGGCCTCTTGGACGTGGAGCAAGAGCGCCAACGCCTGGAAAAATCGATAGCCAAATTGGATCAAGAGGTTTTGAAAATGACCCAGCGGTTGGAAAACCCCTCGTTTCGGGACCGGGCGCCCAAAGAGATCATCGAGGAGCAAGAAGGAAAACGCAAAGAACTTTTAGAAAAAATCGCGAAAATAAAATCTAATTTGTCCCTGCTGACCGGCGCAGCCTAAATCGCCGCATTTCTAAAGCTTCAACTTGATCAGATGTTTGCGTAAGCTTTTAGAAACTCTTCGCGCTTAATATTAAACTGTGTACAAATTGTCCTGAGCGTGGAGCCCTTAATTTCCGATTTGGGTGCATCAACCGGAAATTTGGACACTAGATTGCTATTCCAGCATCCGCGATGAAAACTTCCAATACCTGTTTGCCGAATGTTTTGATATGAAATCGAATCGCAGATTTGGCATCCGCCAAGGCAGCTTCACAAGTATCTCCCTGACCGACCACCACGCCTTTTAGACCAATGGGATAGGCAATGTATCCGTCCGGATGTTTTTCGAAACGATTTTAAATTGTCTCATAGTACGCCTACCTTTCTGCGCGCAGTCTACCCTAAGTATCAATCAAGTTCCTATGTCAAATCAGTAAGAAGCATTTTGTCGACGACTTGACAAACCCTCCTTTATTCGCTATAATCTATTGCAGATAAATGCTTTACACGTTCAGAAGGGAGTAATAGTGAAAAGCTATCGCACGCAAATCCTTAAAGAGATTGAAAAAGAAGGGGCCAAGGCAATGTCTGTTTCAACCTGTTTGAACACGCAGCAAAGATTACCCTTCGAGGAAGCGATGTGATGCGTCATGAAGACTAAAAGAATGATGAATGTATTGCTTGTGCCGGTTCTCGTCGCGACGATGCTCTGGCCTGCGGCGGGTCAAACTGCAGGACAAACGATGCGCGATGTTTTGGCGCCGGCGTCTGCCTTTCTGGTCTCAGACGATAAACACACGCACGACGCGCACGCGCTTCGGCAGTATCAAAATCTGCTAAGCATGATGGGTCGCCTGATGGACCATATCGTCAACACTCAGAATCCGATCATCAAGGTGGAAGACACGCAAACGTTGATACGCTTGTTGCAGGAAATGGGTAGCAAGAAAACAGCGGCGCAAATATTTGAGGCCAGTTGCAACACCGTGGCGTTCATGCCGGAGGGGAGGACAAAAAACAATCTTCGCATGAGTCTGGCGCGCACAGCCATTTATTTGGGCAATTATTCAAAGGCGTTGGAGATTGCGGGTACTATCCCGCCGGAATCGCCCGCCAGTGAAGATGCCAGGTTGATCGAGGTGGAGGCTGTTGCCAAGCGAGGTGGCACGGACATCGAACTTCTTTACGATAAGTTTTCCAATTTCAAAAAGCCGATGTCCAAGGTACAGGCCGGACTGCATATTCTGGCGCATTATAGAAATGCGGGCAAGGTTGCCGATGCAAGGCTGCTGTGGATGGGGCTCAAGGAGGGCCTGGATACTGTCGTGGATACCAGGAACAAGCGGGATCTGTTCGCAGAATACATGCGCTCGTTGTCGGGTGATTTTTCTCCCTCGGCTGAGGAAGTGCTTGTGCTGATGCAATATTTGGAGCGGACAATCGAAAGTGCTACGGATCGCGCAGAGGTTGCTGTTTTGTATCACCGCATGGGGCGACCCAATGATACCGCCAGGATAGAACGCATGCTGCTCGCTGATCTAGAGAAAGCAAAGGACATGGATCATAAATTATCTCTTCTTGTTGCCCTGGCCGACATTGCGTGGAAGACGGATCGAAAAGAACTCGCGATGAAGCGATTCGAAGAGGCGAAGCTCGTGGCCGAGATAAGCAACACGCAAGGTCCAGCAAGACCTTTTCACCCCATGATTGGCAAAGAGATGGAGGGACTTATTAAATTGTCGGTACTTTTGGGCAAAGAAGATCAAATGAAGGATTTGGTGGGCAATGCCATAAAACAATGGCGTAGCGGAGTCAGTGAGTTTACCAAAACAATGATGGGCGAGGCCTCGGTGTCTGTTCTTGCGTCTGCTGGGCAACTGGATATTGCGTTGGATCTTGTCGATGAAATCAAGACGCCCGAAGTGGTTTCGCAGGCGCTCAAAAAAACAGCTGCTTGGATCGGTCAAGTCAGCAACAGAATGGAACGCAATAAAGATTTGCTCGCAACTTTGCTTACGAAGATCGAAACGGAAGGGCCCGAAGATTTTCCCATGGTGCGTGCGGCGGGGCTCGTGTTTCCCGCGGAGGATGTTTTGGAATTGAGTAGTGATAAGGATTTTTCCAACAAGTTACGGGCTAGGCTTCTCACGGGAAAGAATTTATTCGGCGCCGTGGATCATCGCTCTTTTGTCATTGCCAAAGAAAGCTTGGAGGAAGCCGAGAAGCTAAAGCAATTCGAGGCCTATGGACATTGGATTGCAACGCTTTCCGAGTTCGGCAAGCTGACAAGCATAGACAGCCTCAATTATCTGGAAAATAGGGCAGAAAAGACGATTAGCAGAAAGCCTTCCAAGGAGGGAAAAAAGGCACATTGGGATAGTTTTGACAGGGCGCTTATTGCGGGCCTGGCAAAAACGGATGTGCAACGCGGTCTGGTCCCAGCTGTTTCTTGCGAGACATTGTCCCTATCCGATAGGGAATTCGTGTTGAAATTATTGGTCGATGGAAAAACCCTGGACAAGAGCCTATTGGATTTGTACAAGAAAATGCACGCGGACTCTGCCAGAGAGTCATTCTTTGAAGTCATTACTCAATTGCATCAGGAGTTTCCGCATATTCCTCCCACCGGTCTTCTGGTTCAGCATTTATTGAATGGGACACTCACGGTGGAGAATCTCAAAAAATTTCAGCAAGATTATGACGGAAAGCCGTTTGACGCAATGGTGACGACATTGGCCGCTGATCAAAAGCGCGCGTTGGCTTATTTTATTCTTCAGCAATCCGATTTGCGATACAGCTCCATTTTTTCATTCGACACATTTTGGCAAGTGCTCAAAGCAGCCGGAGGTGGTGGCGCAGACGCAAAGCGAGTACAAGATTTTTTCTCGCTGATAGCAAAAAGGCAGAAGGACAAGGCTGCTGTGGCCGGCATTCTGAAACAAATAATGCAGAAACTGATATCCGGAGATGTTCCATTGCCGGATGGTTCACCTCTTCTTAACGCGCAGGGCGAATTTGTGCGCAGGGTGGACCTTGCCCAGGAGGCAGGCAAAGAGCTCGAGCGCTCGCGCAGGGCCTATCAAGAGCACTTTGGCGAGTTGGTGCAAACCATCAAGGCAGATTTCTTCTTGGCGCAGGTGCAAAGCCTGCTGTCCAAACCCGATTTGCCATTCGCCGCAGAGAAACCAAAAATCGTATGGGACTTGGAGCTGGAGCAAATCACTCGCAAGGTGGGTGGTATTTATGATTTGCCTGAAGCGATGGAAGCCCTGATTCAAGTGTATTCCGGGTTAGCCGATCTGGACGGAAGCCAAAGGAACTTGGAAGAGGAGTGGGAGATATTCACCAAGCGCCTTCAGAAGAAATTTGCCCAGACATCGCTTCCTGCGGTCTTGGGCCTGACGAAGAAAAAGAATCTTGAGGAGATAGCGTTTCCTGATTTGAAACCCGATGTGGATGCGTTTTATCGCTCCTA
>CAZOWS010000027.1:0-2523 GCA_964583365.1 uncultured Actinomycetota bacterium | reverse complement strand
TTGGAACGAGATCACGCCACTGGCCACGTCTGCGTCGGCTGGGCCGAGAATGCTGAATTGCTCTTCCTTCTTCTTATCCAAATCTAAAAATCGCACTATTGTCCCAATGGAAACAATGACACCCCCGATCGGCAACTCTTCAATAAACTGCGGATTAGTAATCAGGGCCTCCATCGCCAAGATCTTGTTCTGAATCATTTCCATCTTTTGCTTCGCGTATTCGTAGCCCGCGTTTTCGGATAGATCACCTTGGGATGCGGCCTCCAACTTCTCCCGCGCAATTTTGACCAATTGCTTCTCGCGTAAATCCGTGATCTCGCCCTGCATGCGCTCGTACGAGGCGCGCGTCATAAAATTCTTGTCCATACCTCTCCTCTTTACTCAGCCTGCTTGCGTGTAAGAACCAAAGATATGGTATAAATTCCTTGCTGCTTTTACAATAGCCTTCGTCATGAAAACCTCCGCAGCATTCGCGAGATTGTCCCGGGCCCTCACAGCGAGCCACCTTTTGTCTCCGGGTGAAACCCTTGTCATCGGCGTCTCCGGTGGGCCGGATTCGATGGCCTTGCTGGAAACTCTTTGCCAGCTTGCCGTAAGGAATCGCTGGACCCTGCACGTCGCTCACATCAATCACCTGTTGCGCGGCACGGCGAGCGATGCGGACGAGGCCTTGGTTTGCCGTTGGGCTCGAAAGCACTCTCTTCGGATGCACTGCGAAAGGCGAGACATCGCGGCCACCGCGCGAAAACACAAGCAAAGCATCGAAGATGCTGCCCGTCGCGTTCGCTACGCCCACTTCGAGAAGGTAGCAAAAAAAACAGGCGCGACGAAAATCGTTCTAGCCCATACGGCTGACGATCAGGCCGAGACATTGCTTTGGCGCCTTCTGCGCGGTTCAGTGCAAGGTTTGGCAGGAATGCCCACGCAACGGGCTTTGTCATCGGATGAAAAAATCATGGTCGTGCGACCTTTTCTCTCCGTTAGAAAGCGCGACCTGATTTCATTCTTGAAGGAAGAAAAAATCCCCTTTCGCCTTGATGCAAGCAATCGCAACGCGCAATTCACACGCAACAAAATTCGCAACAAACTCATTCCCGATCTCGAGCGCGGCTTCAATCCCCAACTCGTGGCGACGCTGAACGCAACCGCCCGGGCCCTAGCGCATCAGAACGACTTGCTCGCGAAACTGACCCAGAAAAGCTTGTCCAAAGGAATTCTGCGCGTAGGTAAATCCGCTGCAACACTAAATGTTAAGCAGCTTGCCAAACAGCACCCGGCTCTGCAGGCCGAAATCCTCAAAAAAGCCTACGAGGCTTCCGGCGCCGACCGGGAAAAACTAAAAAACGATCATATTCAACAAATGATCGGCATGGTCGGTAGGCTTCCGGGCTCCAAGGAATTGCATTTGGGCAATACCAGAATTCGCAGGGAGCAAGATAGTATTGTTTTTTCTAGCCGAACGCATTCGCACCGAGGAACACCTCCGTTATGGAGAAATTATGTCATCCTGAGCGAAGGGAAGGATCTAGCTAGGCAATCAGGATCCTTCGCTTCGCTCAGGATGACAGCGAGCCGCAGTGCATCTCAAAAAAACACGTACGAAGAATTTTTCGATAAGGACACTCTCGCGCTGCCCCTGCGTCTTCGCCCCCGCAAACCCGGAGACCGCTATCAGCCAATAGGCCTTAAAGGGACAAAAAAAATAAAAGACATTCTCATGGACCAAAAAATCCCCCTGTCCGAGCGGAACAATGTTCCGGTCTTAGTGGACGCGCGCAACAGAATTTGCTGGCTGGCCGGCTATCGCATCGCGGAATTCTGCAAAGTGCGGCCGCGCACACGCAATGTCCTTCGCCTAAAGCTAAAACCCGCATTAAATTAGAGTTGCTCTCGCGCCCATCCCCGCCTACAATGGGGGGCTGTACACTTATACGAATGAAGGACTAGAGGACACCCATGCCACCTAACAAGAAGGGCTTTAGCCCGCTCAAAATTGAAAAGAACAACATCAAGCCCATTCTGATTTGGGTGGTTGTGATCATCTCCACGCTCACGCTTTTGCAAATGCGAACCGTGCAGGAGCGCGAGGCAAAGCATTTGACGTACACACAGTTTAAGAACGAGGTCAATGCCGGCCGCGTGAAAACATTCGTCACGATGGAGGGCAATGTCACCGCAGAGGGCATTCTAAACGATAGCTCTCCCTACAAGGTCAACTTGTTAGCGGGAGACGTGCAACTATCAACTTTACTGGATTCAAAACAAGTGGACGTCATGGTACAAAAATCCAACACGTTTGTTTCCAATATTCTTTTCTCGCTTCTCCCCCCACTGTTCCTCGTGGGCTTTCTCTGGTTTTTCATCTACCGCCAAATGCGCGGTGTTGGGCGCGGGGCGATGAGCTTCGGTAAAAGTCGCGCGAAAATGCTGGCCAAAGATCGTGACAAAGTCACGTTTAAGGACTTGGCCGGCATCGAAGAAGCCAAAGAAGAAGTGGAAGAGATTATCGAATTTTTGCGCGAG
>CAZOWS010000026.1:0-4339 GCA_964583365.1 uncultured Actinomycetota bacterium | reverse complement strand
GCGAAATTTTCCTTCTGCGTCAAACCAACTGTTGCCGGTACCGCCCAGAAAGGCAAAGTCGGGTTTGCCTTCAGGGGCAAGCCGGAAAATAGAGTTGGGATTAATCTCTACTTCATCGTAGGGAATCGTCAACACACCGCGCAGTCGGTAATATTCGACCTGAATTTCGTAGAGTAGAGAATCCAGGAATGCGGGCCGAAATTTATTGGTGAAATACATGTTTTCAAAAAATGATTTCATGCGGACGAGGTTGCCGGCGCTTCCCGCCATTCTTGCAATATTGGCATACATGGATGAGCGCGCCGACATGGGCCGGCCGAGCACGCAAATCTTGGGAAGCGGCGCGCCTCTTTCGCGAAGAGGTTTCATCATATGCTCGTCCATGTACGCGTGATAGTCGAACGTGACGGCATCGTATTCATCGAGCATCTGCACGTGGACTTTATCCCAACGTAGGTGGGCAAATTCCTTGTCTGTTGTCAAAACCTCGTAGACCTTTTTGGGTGTCCCGCCGGTGGCGAGAATGATGAAGGCCATTCCATGCGCTTTTATTGCGTCCGTTATGCGCGCAGCTATCCTTCTGGCCTGAATTTTGGAGGCATCGTCGGCATCTTTCCCCACGTAGACATAATTTAGCGGAGACGTTTGTGCGGCTTTCTTCGCCGTATAAGTCGGGAAAAAAGTTTTCGGGGCGAGCGCGAGAATCGGCGTTTCGCCAAGAAAGACAGCTGCTATCGCGAATGCTAGAACCCGAAATGTTTTATTTTTCTTCATGCCGCCTGCTCCAGAATATTCTGCAACCCCCGATCGGCATCCGATGTCTCGGAGACCGGCGTCGGCGGCAACTCCCAGGCAAAGATGGCCTGCTCCCCTAATTTCGCCACGGCTAAATCATAGAATTTGCGCCGGAAGGCTTCCTGCACGGCGGGTTTTTTGATGTCCTCTTCCCTGGGCGCCATAGCAGATAACATAGCAATGCCCTCGAACAGGAGTTCATAATGAGGTAAATCGGAGAGATAGCCGGCCTTCCATTGCACTTGCATTATTTTTATTATGCTTTGCATGCCCATGCCGGGTATCTCTCCGAGCGCCTCGTACGTGGCCTCCGAACGATCCCGCTCGCTAAAAGTCGTCAATCCCCATGTGAATAACGTGCTCACCCGGCCGATGGGTTTATATTCTTTGGCTGCTAACACACGATGTCTATCTTGGAGCATATTTTTAGCGGATTTCATGGCTAAAACGAATTGAATGATTGCCTCAACCATACTGCTTTTATCGCATGCGAGTATGGCCTGAAGCGTAATCGCCAATATGCCAAAAGGTCTCAGACCCGTGCCGCCCCGCATGTGCATGGAGAAAAATTCTTCGTTGACGTAGACAATCCCCTCCAACGGATCCAGGACCATAGGCAGAGAAAATCCTCCGGCCATCAACACTTTTTTTGCTCGTGTGGCTTTTAGAATCCATTCCTTTTCCAACGCCATAAACATGTCCTCGGCCGAGGTGGCCAAAACATTGGCCTTGGCCTTTTCCAATTGAATAAAATAATCCTCGGCAACAAGGGGATGGGACAAAAGCGTGTCCTGTTTTATCCCACCGACTATCAAGCGATATCGGACAGGCCCGATGGCGGCCTGCCAGCGGCGCATGAGGTAGAGGAGTTTGGGATGGGGAATCTCCGTCATCAATTGATAATGCGTCCAGCCTTCCGCATAGATCTCTAGGAATTTCTTTGCCGCGGTGATCTGCCAATGATTTCTTAATTCCGGATGCTGTATAAATAAGGGAATGTCGTCGAAATGCTTCAAGAGATCATCGAGATGTGGAACTTCCGATACATAATCCTGCAATGCCTGGATGCTATCCTGCAAGGAATTACTCCCGCGTGGACAACTCAGCGCAAAGATGAGAAACGTGAGTATTCTATTGTTGACGCCGGCGGGATCGGCGTCGAATGCGTCCGCCAGCAATTGATGGACGAACACCGTATCTCCCCTTTTTACCTTGAGAAAGGTGGGGTCGTGCACAAATTGGGCTAAGGTGTTTGTTTGCCCGGGGAACACCGCAAGACCGCCCGTCATTTTTGATTTGGAATGCGCGGCCCGCAAAACCATCTCCACGGAATTTTTTAATTTCCGGTCTCGCTGGTCTGCCGTGTTGCCAAAAATATTCTCTCGCTGTTGTTCCCACGACTTGGCCTGATGCACTGTATGCGTGGCTTGTGCCGCCGTGTAATAATAATCGAGAGAACAGCCGGCATCCAATGCCTTCGCTGCTGTGGAGGCTGTTGCAGTTAACAAGGAAAAATCGGCGTAGTTAAAGGGAAGATAGCGATGCGTTGTTCGAAGAGTTTTAATGATAACGGGCAAGGAAAGCCGCGCATTGGGTCCGCACAATGTGTCTGCGTCAGATTCTTTCAAGAGCTCTCGGAAAAATTTTAATTCATCCACCAAAAGGGACGGACCGGATTGCCACGTGAAGTCTTGGTTCTTCTCCATGTCCGTCGGGGTTAGCGGCATGGTGATCGCCTGCTTCCACGTGTCCAGCGAAAGTTCCAACATGGCGTCGTCCATGAAACGCATATCGCCGCCTTGCCAGCGTTTCACCAAACGGGCAATGCTATTGCCCGTCATCCGTATTTTCAGAACCCATTCCAACGCCGCTTTAAATTGCTGCTTTTCCGGCTCTCGCAATACGTCAATAAATGCGGCTAGGCGCAGGAGGCGCGCGTCCATAAGAATATCCCCGGGAGTTGATCCCGGAACGGCTTCCGTGCTTTGGGCTGCAGATGTTCCATCCGTAAAAGCGGGATGGAAGCCGTTGGAATCCAAAGTCTTTTTAAAATCCCAGGGTGCTGTGTGCTTGCGTAAAACGCTCATGAAGTCGTCGTAGCCCGCATCGCCTTCCCGTATGATTTCAACGGGGGCATTTGCTGCGGGCATCAGGCGCTTGCCGGCCAAGTGATAGTCCCAGATTTTGTTAATGATGTGAGACACGCTGATAACCTGGCTGCCGGGGAAAAGTTGTTCGGGCGTTATGCCCTGGGATTCCATAGCGTGAATCATTTCTCGTAGAGATTGCAGAACAAAATTCGCGTCCATTAATTGTCGAAAGACAAGAATAGAAAGGTTGGAATCGATTCTTTGATCGTTCATACCCAAACGCCGGCAGAGGGAGACTATTTCGCCGATTAAAACAATGTTTGCGGATTTGATAACCTTGTCATCCAATGTCGGCAGGAAATTCAGCCACGAAAGGAGAAACGCCTGCTCGTACCCCTTATCCAAATAAGCGGGCACATCCCGAAGAACCATCTGAACATGAACCCAGCGGCCTTCTTGAAGCAATAAAGCCAGGGCCATTGTCAGGGACTGAAACAATTCCCACGGTTCCTGCCTCGCGCGAACCAATAAATCCACGATGTGCTCCGCGCTCAATCCGCTGGTTTGAAATTCTTGTAGATGTACATACGGGCGAAGCAAGATAAATGCATTAATCTTCCCCTCACCGCCCCAAGCGAACGAATTGATCGTCTGGATCAAACCAAGGGTATTTTCCAGGGATCCCCGAAGAGATAGATGACCCTTCGGGGATTTCCATTCTTCCTCCATGGTAAAACCCTCGGTGAGGAACATCCACTCGTATTTCACTTTTTCCCTCTGGAGTGCCTCGAAGATTTCCGCAAGTTTGGTTAATTCGGCCATGTTAAAGGCAATTCTGTTCTCGGCTTGGGGATCTTGCTTCGCCGTCAAGGCCTCCGCGATTTTTCGCGCGCGCTCCGGCTCGAAAGTCCCCGCCAGCGCCCTTTCCAGGCGAAATTCCATAGCTTTGCGCGCTAAAGACATTGCGACATCTTGGCCCCCGGCTTTGGAGAGTATTTCGTTTTGAATCACGTCGTTGATTATTTCCTCTGCCAGGGCGCCGCGTCGTATCAGCAGTTCCACGGCAAAATCCAAGACAGAGGCCTGGTCATGGGCACTGAGCTTTTTCAATTCCTTCATCAGGGCTTCGTCCTTCAGCAGAAAATCATGGATTTGCGAGAACAAATGCCGCAGCGCGTTCTGTTGGGGAGGCAACTCCTTCGCCCGGGCGACAAGCCTCACAAACCCGGAGGCCAGATGCGCCAGGCCGGCGTAATCCGTCGGAGTCCGAACTATAGCCTCGCCGATATAACTGTCCACGACGCCGGCGAAATTCAACCCATGCAAGCGACTTAATTCCGCAAGGGCGGCCCGCGCATGAATATACCTTTGCGTCGTTTGCGTCGTAGCGCCCGTGATTATTGATTTATCGTCGCGCGGATTGCCAAACGAAATCTCCTCCTGGCCAAGCATCC
>CAZOWS010000025.1:0-20194 GCA_964583365.1 uncultured Actinomycetota bacterium | reverse complement strand
CCACAACAATGCGTTTCACGCCCAGAAATTGCGCGGTGGCCTTACCAATGCGATAGGCGATCTCTTCGTTGATTTCGTCGGGATACACACCGCGCACGTCGTAGGCTTTAAATAATGGCATTTATCCTATTCCTTTATTTTCCAATAATCCAACGTATCTCTTAATGTTGTGTCCAAAGATATCTCGGGTTTCCACCCTGTCGCGCGGCAAAACTTTTCAGCGCTACCCAACATCACTTTCTGGTCAGCCTTCCTTATCAAAGCATTCTCCGACTTCACTTCCGCCCGGACTCCAGCCAATACCTGCAATCGCTCAAAAATCTCCGCGACGCCGATAGCTTCGCCCGAACAAATGTTATAGGGTCCAAAATCTACACCCGCGCCGGCAGCCAGCACATAGGCGCGCGCAACATCGCGCACGTCCGTAAAGTCCCTGCGCGTCGTCATGTTACCCGCTTGCACGACCGGAGCACTTTGGCCCGCGGCAATACGCGCTATTTGTTTAGCAAGGCTAGAACAGACAAACGAAGTGGACTGCCCGGGGCCTATATGATTGAAGGGCCTCAGCACCGTGATATTCATGCTCTCGTTGTCGCGATAGATGCGGGCCAACTGCTCGCAGGTGGATTTGGACACGCTGTAGAAGTTACCGGGCTCCATCCTTTCCTCTTCGGTGACCGGTAGCCGCTTCTCCGGAACATCGCCATACACTTGCGCCGAACTAATAAATAAAATCTTGGCCGTGTTTGCCTCCTGCTTGAAAGCCTCCAGAACATGAATCCATCCTTCCACGTTGACGCGCATGCTTTCATTCGGCTGCCGCGCAAACTCATCCAGTGACGCAATGCCCGCCAGGTGAAAACAAATGTCCGGTTTCGTCCTCCGAATGAGATTCCGAACGGACGGCCCGTCGCACACATCGAGCGAACAAAATTCCACGCCGGGAAACAGCTCTTTAAGTTTTTCCAAATCTGCCCGATGCGCGGTCCCGGTCACGGCATGCGAACGCAACTGGGCCAACAAATGCCGCCCCACAAAACCCGATGCACCCGTGACAAGAATTTTCACTTGGATAATGCGGCAAAAGCCTGGCGCTGCTGCCAGCGTTCCAAATCCGCGCGCACCATACGCGTCACCAATTCCTTAAAACCAACCTCCGGCTTCCAGCCTAGAATCTTCCTGGCCTTACTCGCGTCGCCGATCAACAAGTCCACGTCGGCGGGACGAACAAACGCGGGATCTTGCACCACGAATTTTTTCCAATCCAAGCCGACGGTCTCAAACGCTATCTCCACGAGCTCTTGCACCGTATGCGTTTCTCCCGTAGCGATCACAAAATCGTCGGGCTTGGGCTGCTGCAACATCGCCCACATGGCGCGCACGTAATCACCCGCAAAACCCCAATCGCGCTTTGCCTTCAAATTTCCCAATCGCAGTTCTTTGGCCAAGCCCAATTTGATGCGGGCCGCCGCATCGGTGACCTTGCGAGTCACGAACTCCAACCCGCGCCGTTCTGATTCATGATTAAAAAGAATACCCGAGCAGGCAAATATCCCGTATCTCTCGCGATAGTTGATCGTCAAATAATGCCCGTACACCTTGGCCACGCCATAGGGACTGCGCGGGTGAAACGGTGTTTTCTCCGTTTGAGGAATCTCGTGCACGGCGCCGAACATCTCCGAACTGGAGGCCTGATAAAATCGAATACTCTTGTCCACGAGCCGAATCGCCTCCAGCACCTTGGTAACACCCACGGCCGTGAACTCGGCCGTCAATACCGGCTGCACCCACGACGTCGGCACGAAAGACTGCGCGGCCAGATTGTAGACCTCCTGGGGTTGCGCCTCTTTAACCAGGTCGATGATGGACAATTGATCCAGTAAATCGGCCTGCCGGATTTGCAGTCTATCGCGCAGATGTTCAATGCGTTCAAAACTTTCGGTGCTAGAACGGCGCACCATCCCGAACACGCGATACCCTTTCTCTAAAAGCAATTCGGCCAAATACGAACCGTCCTGGCCCGTGATGCCCGTGATCAATGCAGTTTTTACCATTCGCTCCTCGGTAGAAATTTTCTTGGGTTTAAGGATTTGTCCTTGTATCGCACTTCGTAATGCAGATGTTCTCCTGTCACGCGTCCGGTCTTTCCGGATATTGCAATGATTTGACCCTTTTTCACGAATTCGCCCTCGCGCACCAACAATTTGCTGTTGTGCGCATACCCCGTGACAAGACACCCGCCGTGATCGATGCGCGCAATATTGCCGTAGCCTTTTTCCTCGCCCGCAAAAGCCACGATACCGTCGGCCGTTGTAACCACGGGCGTCCCCTCGTCCACGGCCAGATCAATACCATCATGCTTTTTCCACGCGCCCGATATCGGATGAAATCTTCCGCCGTACTCAGACGACACGTATCCGCCGGTCATAGCAACCGGCCAAATGCTAGGTGTCACGGCCAGATCACGCCGCGCGAAGGGATCGCAGCCCTGAAGCCCCGAAAAATAAACCATCGTGATCAATCCCCAAACATAAAAACACAATGGCTGTAAGAACTTCATGGCTTCCGTACCCCCGTGAAGGCCGGATTATATCACAAGCCGGCGAGCGTAAGAGGGTGGTATAATTCGACTTTTCCCATGCAACGGTATCGCCCTTACTCAAACTTTCTCAAATCCCATTTTGGCGCCAAGGTGTACAAGGTCGCTCTGGACGCGGGTTTCACCTGCCCTAACCGGGATGGCAAAGCAGGCCGCGGCGGCTGCAACTTTTGCGCCGAGGGATCACGCGCCGAATACGTCAATCCAACGCTCTCGCTGGCCCAACAAATGGAAGCGGGTATGGAAAAATACCGCAACAAATATGGCGCGCAAAAATTTCTCGCTTATTTTCAGGCCTTCACCAACACCTACGGTCCCGTGGATCTCTTGCGCCGCGTTTTGTCCGAGCCGTTGCATCATCCCGACGTGGTCGGTATGAGCGTCGGCACAAGACCCGACTGCGTGGAAGAAGACGTGCTGGAACTATTGTGTGAGCTCGCACGCGACCGCTACTTTCTTTTAGAGATGGGTATTCAGTCGCTCGATGACGCAACACTCGCATGGATTAACCGCGGCCACGACGTAGCCACGTTCCTGGATGCGGTCCAAAGATCCGTGGCTAAAGGCTTGCGCGTTTGCACGCACGTGATACTGGGATTTCCCGGGGAAACAGAAGAGTCGGTGATTCGAATGGGCCGGGTTTTGTCGGGCCTGGGCATAGACGGCATCAAGATTCATAACCTGCACGTGATTCGCCACACGCCGCTGGCAAAAATCTACGATGCCGGCGCATTACCGATGATTTCGCGCGAGCAATACGTGATGCGCGTGAGGCTGTTGCTGGAAAATCTCTCCCCGGACATCTGGGTCCATCGCGTTACGGGCGAAGCGCCCGCGCAGGAAATGCTAGCCCCGAATTGGGCGCTGCAAAAAACAGAATTGTTGAAGGCGATTTCTGATGAACTAGAGACCCACGACAGCCACCAGGGAAAAACCTGCGCGCGATGAATTTTCTTTAAGGATCTTTGTCCTGCCGGCCGGCATTTTCGATAAGTTCCGAGATTTCCATCTTGGTCTTCTTGTCCACCTCGGAGAAAAGTACGCCCAAATGATACAGCCAACCTTTTTTCACCTCGTTGGCCCAAACCACCTTGCAAAGAATGCTGATATTCGAGTAGACAATATCCTTCTGCAACGTGAGCTTCAGTTCCAAGAGGGTGTTCAAGGGAAAAGACTCGTACACCTCTACCAACGCCCCACCCATGCTGACGTTCTTGAGATAGGCATTCTTAAAATCTTGATTAGGTTTTAGATATTTGCGATAGCGTATTTCGTAGCTAAGCCCAATGCGCAAGTACTCGCGCTTATCCTGCCCCTGAAAAATACTCGAGCGCCCCACCTGCGAAGCAAATGACTCCTTCACGATTCTCTACCCTCCTCTAACCCTGCGACTGGCACTGCGGACGCGGATGGTCTCTCGAAAAGGGGTGTGGCGCTACCACGCGACTCCAAGCGAGATGCCAATTTAGGAGCGTCAGCGGACGTGGAAACCTCTGCGGATTCCGAAAGCCTTACGGAAACAACCTTGGACAATCCCGACTCCTGCATCGTGATACCGTAGAGCAAGTCGGACTTTGAGATCGTGCGCTTGTTATGCGTGATAACAATAAACTGCGTTCTTTTCGCGTATTCTTTGAGCATTTCCACGAATCGCGTGATGTTGGATTCATCCAACGGCGCATCGATTTCGTCCAACACGCAAAAGGGACTGGGTTTGACATGAAACACCGCGAACAATAGCGCGATGGCCGTCAACGCCTTTTCTCCGCCCGACAATAGCGACACCGTGCGCAATTGCTTGCCCGGCGGCTTGGCAATAATTTCAATCCCGGCCTCCAATATATCGCCTTCTTCACTGAGCAATAAATCTGCCTTACCACCACCGAACAATTGCACAAAGATTTCCTGGAAATTGGTCCGGATGAGCGCGAAGGTCTCCGTAAAAAGTTTGCGTGTGGTGGTGTTGATGCGCGCGATCACTTTCAATAGTGTGTCTTTGGCCGCCAAAAGCTCTGCATGCTGTTTGACTAGGAAATCATAGCGCGACTGCAACTCGTCATGTTCCTGCAACGCAGCGACATTCACCGACCCCATGCCTTCTAGCGATTTTCGAATCTCGGCGACACGCTGCTGCACTGCCTCCCAAGTTCCTCCAAAAGCTTCCAAAGAAAAAGCGGGTTCCTGGGAAGGTTCTTCGGGCGTACGCAAATCCACCTGAAATTCTTTCCAAAGATTCTCCCGCAAATGATCACGCTGCGCCTCGAGTTGAGCCCTCTGAACTTCCAATGTCCTTTGCCGCTCCAAAGTCTGCGCATAAGCCGAGCGCGCCGTGGTAACCATTTTCTCGAATTCTTCGCTTTGAACCGATAATCTCTGCCGATCGGCCTGCCTCTCCGAAAGAGCCCCCTGTTTTTGCGCCATGGCTTCGGCCTGGCCATCGCGTTCGTTTTTCCAAAGCGCTATCGCTTCTTCCAACTGCGCAATGCGCACGACCGCGTCCCCGCTGTCGGATTCCTTCGAAGCAGTCAGCGCGAGCAACTCTTTCAAGCGCTCGGAAAGGTTCTGCCGCTGCGCCAGACGCGAGTCCAACTTTTCTTCCTGCGAAGCAAGAGCGATTTTCGCATGCGTGACTGCTTCCAACAGTTTCTCGCGCGTGCCAGATAATTCGGCGAGCTGGCTTTCGAGACTTGCCAAGACATTTTTCGCGATCGCTTGGTTCTGAGAAAAATCGTCCAACGTTCGCTGATATTTTCCTTGCTCGCTGGTAAAGCGTTCTTCCTCTCGAGCCACTTCCTCCAATTCCATTTCCACCGTTGCACGGTCCTTGCGCATTTCTTCGCGGCCACCAACTAATTTGTCCAACTCGTTTTGCAACGTGGCCAAACGTATTTCCTCATGCCTCCATTCCTGTTCGAGGGAATGACTTTTCTTTTTTTGCTCGTCTAGCGCGACGACAACTCCACCTTTCTCCACCAAAACATCGTGCAACGTCTCCTTTAGCTGCTCTATATCCGCCGCCAGTATCACGGATTCTCTGGCGCCATGCTCAGCCCCCAGCGCGCCACAAATCACTCTGCCTGTCGAAGAAACGGACTCCCCTCGCAATGTCACAAAGGTGACTTTTTCTTCGCTGCTGCGCGCCAGCGCGATAGCGTCCTCCCAGGATCGTGCTACGTACGTGCCAGAAACAAGCATTTGAATAATGGGCAGAGCGGGCCGTTCTGCGCGTATGAATTTGCCAATTTCTCCGAGCACGCGCTCATCCTTACCAAACGACGCAACGTGGGCCGATGCGCCAGAATGTTCGGCCGACAAAATTGTTATTTCTCCTGACACAACCTCGCGCATCTTCGCGACCCACTGCTCGCCCTCAATAATAATGTCGCCGAATGCATACCCCAAAGCTGCTTCCACGGCGGCCTCGTACCCGGGTTCTACGCGCATCAAATCTCCCAATGTGCCCAACAACCCGGTCCACGCCGAAGGGTCCTGCTGCTTTTTTTCCAGGACCACGCGATTGGCCTCGGAATATTTTCCAAATTTAATCAAATGCGCCTGCGCCATTTTTTGCGCGAGTTCTTCGCGTAACTTGTCCCCGCCCTCACGCGCCGTCTCGATTTTTGCTAGAAGATCCGCGCAGAGTTTTTCCAATGCCGCCGAGCTTTCGCGCAAGAGCTGTGTTTTTTTCTGCTGCCCCGACAAGGCGCTGTTGGCATTGGCAAACACCTCTTCTAGAGCAACAGCCTTGGACGCAAGCGTATTGCGTTCAGCCAGCAATCTTTCTCTTTTCACCGCCGCTGCCCTATGCGACGTGGACAAACCTCCCATTTCGTTGCGCGCGCGCGTCGCCCCAAGCTCCTCCTCCAGCAACAGCTCCTGACGTTGCTTTTGCTGCTGTGTCAACTCGCGAATCTTTTCCTGCCGGCTGCGCAGATCCGCATCGCGCGTCAAAACATCCTGGCGCGTAGCCGCAACCACACGCGTGAGCTCTTCGCATTCCGCTTGGCCCGCATCTAGCTCCTTACTAAACTTCTCTATCTTATCTTGATGCTCCCGCATTTCTGCCTGCCATCGGGCCATCGCCTTGTTCAAATCATCCAACCGCTCTTGGTCCATCTTGGACTGCGTGTCGCGCCGGTGAATTTCATTTTCCAACGCGGCAACTTCTCCGCGTAGCGCATCGTGCTCGCGGACAAGCGTCTGGAGATGCTCGCGAAGCGTGACAAGCTGCGCACCCGACTTTTCAGCGGACGAAGAACTCTCTTCCTGTATTTGCATCCATTGAGAAAGCTCCGTCTCGATTTGGGCATGGGTGGAATTAGCCTCCGAGAACCGATGCCGACCCCAGGCCACCTCGCAGCTTTTCGCTTCATCAAACAACGCACGGTATTGTCGGGCCTTCGCCGCGTAACGCGTTACCGACTGTATCTGCCGACGCACTTCCTTAATAATGTCGTTGACGCGCACGAGATTCTCGTCGGTGGAATCCAGCTTGCGTAATGCTTCATTTTTTTTGGATTTGAACTTTGTTATGCCAGCAGCTTCTTCAAAAATTTCGCGCCGCTCCTGGGGCTTGGCATTGAGTATCATGTCCATTTTGCCCTGTTCGAGAATCGAGTAAGCATCCGTACCAATGCCCGTGCCCATGAATAGCTCGTGAATATCGCGCAGACGGCAGGGCGCCTTGTTGATAAAATATTCCCCTTGCCCATCGCGAAAAACTCTGCGCGTTACGGTGACTTCGTGAAAACCTATGGATAATTTCTTTTCGGGATCTTCCAGCGTGAAAGATACTTCGGCCATATTGATGGGCGAGCGATCGTCGGTACCATTGAAGATAACATCTTCCATGCGGCCACCGCGCAGAGCTTTTGCGCTTTGCTCTCCGAGCACCCAGCGAATGGCGTCGGACACATTGCTTTTGCCACAGCCGTTGGGGCCAACGACGGCCGTGATCCCCGGTTCAAATTCCAGGATGGTTTTGTCCCCGAAGGACTTAAAGCCAACAATCTCCAAACGTTTAAAAATCAATGCCGTCTCCTGTTGGATGTTTCGACAAAGCAACGCTTTGCGATATTTTATCCAGCCACCCTACGCTGTCAAGCAAATTGCAGCAAAAAACCCCAAAATGTAGTGGTTGAGAAGGAATAACACACCAGATGCTGTGGAAATTCGGGACATGACCCAATTTGGCTTTTTAAATTGGGATCGTGTCCCAGAATTTCCTACGCCTATTAATCTTTCCGCAGAAACAGTTGAAAATCCCTCATGGCCGTGGGCACATCCACGTAGCGGCGAGCATGCAACCCACATTGTAGCGCCGCATTCACGTTGACTTGCATGTCGTCTAAAAAAAATGCATTGCTCGCTGTTGCACCCGCCATGTTCAACGCGCGATAAAAAATGCGCGGGTCAGGCTTACGCAATCCAGCCTCGTGCGACGCGACGGTGCCGCTGATAAAGCGAAAAAAGTGATGCCGACGACGTAAGAAGTCATAGTGCAATGCATTGGTGTTGGAGATAAGAAAAACGCGATACTTCTGACTCAACTCCTCTATCCATCGTGTCAGCAAAATATTTTCATCAAAAATATCATTCCAAATATCGCAAAATATCTCGAAATCCAGTCGCATCTTGAATACGCGGCAGGCTTTCTCGTAGAATTCTCGGTTGGTGCATTGCCCGATGTCCAAGTCGGTAAAAAATCCATTCTCAAACAATTCAGGCAATACTTCCCCCGCAGGCCGCTTGCCCAAGGCCAGATAGCGATACACGCATTTGAACATATCAAAAAACACCAATACATTTCCCAAATCACAAAAAATTATCTTCTTGGATTTCATTTTACATGCGACCTCCGCGCACAACGCCTGATTTTCAAAAAAGGATTGACAAAACAATGTCATTTTATACCATTACCGAAATTATTCCCTTCACTTTCGTGGTCCCTGGCATGATCACGTATATAGCGTTTGATTTCTGCTCCGCATTTACCTTTGAGGAGGAGTTTTGATGAGATTTGTTCAGGGACGTTCCGGATTTCTTATAGCAACGACTTTATTATCTGCCTCACTTTTTACACTTCCATTGTTTGCGGAGGACGCGACGCCGGATACCGCCTCAACTATAGTAGCCACTGGGCAGGCAGCAGACCCCGCGCCTCAAGAACGTGCAACGATTGCGCCGAGCCTCATGGAAATTCCTTTGCAAATTCTATGCGCGCCCATCACGCCTCCGACGATGCAACCGGAAAAAGTTTCGGATGAATTGACCACTCTCGAAAAAAAGTGGGATTCAAAAGCCCTGACATTAAAAGACTGCGTCACGATAGCGCTAGCCAATCACAAACCTGCGCGAATCGGCTTGGAAGAAGTACTCGTGGCCAGAATGAAGGTGACGGAAGCAAAGAGGGGCTTATTCCCCGCCGCCAGTCTCAAGAGCGAAGAGATCGAAGGCCGCGCAACACAGCCCGGCCTAGCAACACTGAGTGACTTCCGCGGCAGAGAATTCACGCTAGAAATACAGCAGCCGGTGTTTCAGGGAGGCAGGCTGGTCAATACCTTGCGCCAGTCGCAAGTCAATCTGGCTGTCTCGGTAAAAAATTACGACAAGATTAAAGAAGACTTTATTTTTGAAATAGAGCAAGCATTTTTCTCGCTGGCCAACGCGAAAAATGTCGTGAAAAATTTTGATGAACTAACGGGCAAATCCAAGATAGATCTGGATGCTATCTTTGCTCAGCAAAAAATGGGTGTGGCCCGCGAGGTGGATGTTCTAAATATTCAAGCCCAGCACGAGGACGCTATCTTTCAATGGACCAACGCGAAAAACGATCTCGCGCTGGCGAGATTAACGATTTTACAATTGTTAGGTTTTGACACGCAGGCGGATTTCGACATTGCATCACCGGAAGAACTCAAAAAGGAAGATTTCGATTCGTTGCAAATAGATCCCGATGAATGCATCAAGCTCGCGTATCGAAATCGCTCGGACCTTTACATTCGCGAGTTGATGGTGCAATTCCAATTGTACGGCGTGGAAATTGCCAAGAGCAAGTCCCGTATGAAAATTGATCTCACGGGTTCGTACGGACTAAACCGCGAGGCATTTGTCACCGCTAAACAGGATTTACAGGAAGAGTTCTTCGTCGGCGTCAAAGGGAGCCTACCCTTGGGACCGCACACGCTGGAATCAAATTTCATCAATCAGGACAAAGCAGCCTCGGCAGGACAAACGACATCCAACGCATTCGAAAGCATCACGTCCACCCTGAAATTCTTTGACAACTGGAACTCCATGAATGTCACGCAGGCGCAAATCGCCTACCACAAAGCATTAGATGAAATGTACAAGTCGCAAAAAACCGTGGATTACGAGGTGAAGAAAGCCTATTTTGATTACAAAAAGGCCATCATGAATTTAGATGGATACCTAGCCAAGCAAAAACTTGGTCAAGAAGAGTTTAAGATTTCCAAGTCTCAGTACGATCTAAATCAAGTGAGTCTCGGGGATTTGTTACGCAATCGCGTGAAACAATACGAATATAAAAACGGTTATGGCCAAGCCTCTTCCACCTATTACAACGCCATCGCCAAAATAAACAAAACCATCGGTATTAGCGGGTACTTTGATCCACTGAGTGGAAAGAGGGAATCCAGTCTGGTGGACCAAAATTTAAGCCGCCGTCCTTATATTACGGAGAAAAGCCGTGTCAGCAATTATCAGGCGGAGTTATCCCGCGCCGAGAAAATTGTTCAAAGCATCAAGCCCGAGGAAAGATGGTGGGATATTTGGGGACGAGACGAAACCAGCCACGCTAACATTAAAGACCGCTGGTGGGAAACATGGGAAAGAGATTCGCAGACCGGCGTTGTCCGACCGAAAACAAATTGGTGGCAGCCATGGAAAAGGGGCACCCCATCAGCACCCAAAGCCCGAAAAAAGTGGTGGCAAATGTGGGAGCAAGAAGATTCCATCAGCGACAGTCCCTATCAGAAGGATCAGGACAAGAGTACATTTACGCCAAGACCGGAAGATTTGGTCACCCGGGAAATGGTCAAACAATTATTCCAGGGTAGCGGCAAGTAATTGCGGATTTTTTTAGAAAAAATACAATTTGTAGCACATGTGACTTGAGAGGTAACCAGACGTGACAGCAAGCAAAGGGCATCGCCCACAGCGCCCGCAGCGCCATCCCTCTACGCTCAGCAAATTATTGATACCCGTTCTTGTCCTGGTTTTCCTTGGACTTTTGTGGGGTGTGAACAAGTTTTTCCTCGCCAAAAAAACCCCCAAGGACAAAGCCGCGCAGGAAGAGGCGGCAGCCAAAAAATCCGGCGAAGAGAGCAAGGATAAAAAAGAAGCCGAACCTAAGCAAGCCGAGGTAATACCCGTCAAGGTGTATAAAACCGCTGCCGCTAACTTTGAGGATGTGTTGCCATCCATAGGCACCATTCGCGGCTCAAGCACTATCAACTTGCGTTTCGAGCAAAATGGGAACATCGCTCAATTCCATTTTAAGGAGGGAGATTTTATAAAGAAGGGTCAAATCATTGCCGAGCTGGCCCATCAGGATACGGAACTGAAAGTGAAATTCCGGGAGTCCAAGGTGGAAACGGCAAAAACAAATCTCATGTCCCAGTCCAAAAAAGTGGAAATGCACGAACAACTTTTCAAAGCCAACGCGATCGTCAAGTTGAAGTTGGATGAGGTAAAGCTGGACTACGACAGAGCAAAGCAGGAGTTGGATGGCTCGAGAATCGAATTAGAATCAGCCAAGGCAGAACTCGAAAAAACCTATATGCCTGCCCCCAACGACGGTATCTTGGGCACCAAGGACATTGAAGCAGGAGAGTTCGTCACGAGTTCCGTGAAGGTAGCAAGCCTTGTCGAGATCACCGACGTGCTCGTCGAAATGGGTATCATTGAAAAGGACGTGGAAAAAATTAAACAGAAACAACCCGTCAAGGTGACCGTAGACGCTTTCCCTGACAAAGAATTTACGGGTGAAGTGGATAGCATTGCCCCGACAGTAGAAGGGAGCCGCACGATCACGATCAAGGCTAGAGTGCCAAATCCGGAAAGCCTGCTCCTGCCCGGTATGTTCGCCCGTGTGTCCATTAGTGTATTCAGCAAAGAGGGGGCAATTGTTATCCCAGCTGTTGGACTAAACAAGGGTGAAGAAGGTTATAACGTGTACATCGTGGAGAAAGACAACACGGTTACCGTGCACCCGGTCAAAGTGGGCTATGCCACCTCCGACAAAGCTCAAATAGACGAAGGTGTCGCGGCGGATCAACAAGTCGTCATCGATGCCAAGGGTGAACTAAAAGAAGGATCCAAAGTAGAAATAACGGATGTGCAGGAAGGCTGAGCCGTTTTCCCCCCGCAGAATGCCACCTAAGACCATAGGAGGTGTTCCCTGAGTTTAGGTTCCTTCTCGGTCAAGAAGCCCGTCACCACGATGATGATTTACCTGGGCTTGACGCTACTCGGGTTTCTCTCCGTGGGCAATTTGCCACAAGAGCTTTTTCCACCTGTCACCTTTCCGCAGTTGACGGTCGCCACCAGCTATCCGAATGCAGCTCCTGAAGAAGTGGAAAACCTCGTAACAAAGGTCCTCGAGGAAGCCGTGAGTACGGTCAAGGGCCTCAAGTCGCTCAAATCGTATTCGCGTGAAGGAAACTCCTTGGTCATTGCCGAGTTTTCCTGGGGCACCAACATTGATTTGGCCTCTCTTGGTATGCGCGAAAAAATTGACCTAGTCAAAGAGCGGTTGCCGCGCGAGGCCGATGAACCCACAGTATTAAAATTCAATCCTTTCGAGCGTCCGATGATGGTCTTGAGCGTTACCGGTGATATGCCCAGCGAAGATTTGCTCAAGGCCTGCAAAAAAATTCTCAAAGAAAAACTGGAGAAGGTCAAGGGCGTTGCATCGGCCACTATCAGTGGCGGCCGCGAGCGGGAAATCTACGTGGACATCAACCAGGCCCAATTGAAGGCCACCAAAACCGACATTCTGGCCGTTTCCGATGCCCTCAAGAACTCTAATCTCAATTATCCAGGTGGGTCCACCAAAGAAAAATTTTACGAATACATGATTCGCACGATGGGGGAATACAAGAATGTATCGGACATAGGTAAGACCGTCGTATTGCTCGAGGACACACGCGAACTCAAGCGCAGAACATCCGAAGCAGCAACCGGTGGTTGGCAACAACAGGGCCAGGAAACCGACAAGGACAAAAGAAAGTTTACCAAGCGCATCATCACGTTGAACGACGTAGCCGAAGTCACGGATGACTTCAAAGAAGTCACGAGTTTTTCGCGCTACAACGGCAGAGAAAATATTTCAATTTCTCTACAAAAGCAAACAAACGCCAATACGATCAGCACGGTCAAAGCAGTAAGGAAAGAGCTGAAACGATTGCGCGAGATACTCCCCAAAGAGGTGCTAGTCGATATTGTCTACGATCAGTCCATCTTCATCCTAAACGCCATCGGATCGGTATCGGATGCCGCATGGCAAGGGGCCGTTCTAGCCCTCTTAGTCCAATTGTTCTTTTTAAAAGATTTGGTGAACGCGATCATTGTCACGATGATCATACCTGCTTCGGTGCTCATGACGTTGAGCTGCATGTATTTCATGGGCATGACCATCAACATCATGAGCCTCGCGGGCATGGCCTTGGGCATAGGCATGTTGGTGGACTGCGCGGTCTGCGTGACGGAGAACACCTTCCGCTTGCGACAGGAGGGTATGAATAATATCGATTCCTCTATAAAGGGAGCGGATCAGATGACGGCTGCGATAACCACCTCCACGTTGACCAACGTTGCGCCATTTTTGCCGATGATTTTCGTTGTCGGAGTCATCGGTCAAATATTCAAGGACTTAGCACTCGCCGTAACTTTTCTGCAATTGACTTCCCTCTTCGTGGCGATGACCTTGATACCGCGCCTTTGCGCGATGACCAAAAAAGCTTTCGTGCAAAAACCTGACTTTGCCATCATCACATGGTTTCGTAGAACCTATGCCAAAACACTACCGATCTTTATCCGCTATAAGTACTATGGCATCATCACCATGATTCTTTTGTTTTGCTACAGTGTTTGGCTTATGGGACAGCTGGAGGTCATCTCCATGCCAGAAGTGGATGAGGGAAAATTTTCCATCAAATTAGAACATCGTACCGGCTCTATTCTGGCCACCACCAACGACTCCGCGAAAAAAATAGAAGCGGTATTGGCAAAGTTTCCAGAAATAGCCAGTGTGATGGTTCGGGTCGGATCCAACAAAACGGACTCCGGGGCCTCCGTGGAATCCCTGGGGAATAATCAAGCCCAATTGCTCATCACGTTGAAATCTGATAGAAAAACCAAGACCATAGATTTTATTCAGATGGTGCGCGACAAGGTTCTAAAGGAAGTTGATCTTAAAGATGCTCAGGTCAATTTCCTCGTCGAGCAAAGTGATATCGGCGCAGCCTTTTCCGGGGGTGCCGACGTTACCGTTGATATCAAGGGACAGGACTTAAAGCAATTGGCAACTATCACCGAGGACGCAAAGAAGCGCTTGAGTGGCATACAGGGCTTAAGTGAAATCAAAGACACCGTTCCCAAACCTGCCCCTGAAACAAAATTGTCGATCAAAAAAGACAAGGCGGCCACGTACGGTTTGTCGGTCAGAGATTTAGCCCAAGCAGCTTTGTCGGCCATCAAAGGGTCCGTCGCAACGAAACTGCGGGAAGGCGGTAGGGAAATTGACATCATGGTTCGCTTGCGCGAAGAAGACCGAAAGAATATGGACGTGCTCAAATATCTCTACGTTAACTCCGCGCAGGGTTTTCAGCTTCCTCTCAACGACGTGGTAAGCCTGACGTCGGGCATGGGTCCGAGCGAAGTAGTGCGCGAAGATCAGCAAAGGACAGTTAAAATTTTAGCCAATCGCTACAAGCGACCGCTTTCCCAAATCGAAACCGACGTAGGCAACACCATCGAGAAAATGGCATTGCCCAATAATTACGTGATTTCCTTGGGCGGCAATCGCGAAGAAACAGCAAAGTCCGTGCGCAGCCTTGTCTTCGCCCTACTCTTGGCCATACTACTGATTTTCATGATCATGGCTTCGCAGTTTGAATCTATCGTGCAACCATTGATCATCATGGGCACCGTTCCACTTTCCATCATCGGCGTATCCTTCACGCTGTGGCTCACCAAAATTCCCATCAGCGGCATAGCCATTCTAGGTGTCATCATTCTTTCGGGTATAGTTGTTGCCAACGGAATCGTCCTCATAGACTTCATCAATCAATTGCGCGCGGAAGGCAATACCCCGGAGCAAGCGGTTCTAAAAGGCTGCGACACGCGCTTTCGTCCCATCATGATCACGGCAGTCTCCACCGTCATTGGATTGACGCCGCTGGCCATAGGTATTGGCGACGGCGCAGAACTGTGGATTCCTATGGCATGGACATGCATGGGCGGATCTTTTGTCTCCACCTGTCTGACTCTATTTTTCGTCCCAGCGATCTATCTAATGATAGAAAAGTTCCGACCGATGGCAAAGAAGGAATGACCTCATGAACATCACGGGTTTTGCAATACGGCGGCCGGTCACGATATCGATGATCTTCATTGGCATATCGCTGTTCGGTGGGGTCATGTACACGCGCCTTCCTGTCGAGTTGATGCCCAACGTTTCTTACAAAACTATTTCGGTCAACATTCAGGCCCGCGGTGGGATTCCACCGACAGAGGTAGAATCCATGATAACTATGCCCGTGGAAGACGCGGTCAGCTCGGTGGGTAATTTGGAAAGCATGAGTTCTACCTCGGAGACAGGCAAATGCACGGTCTCGCTACGTTTCAAACCTGGAACGGACATGAATTTTGCCGCGCTGGAAGTGCGCGAGAAATTTGCCAAAGTAAAGAACAAGCTACCCAAAGACATCGAAAAACCCGTCATCGCCAAATACGAGGAATCCGATGTGCCAATCCTGATCGTTGCCGTGATGGGAACCACCATCCAATACACACCCGAAGATTTACGCAAGATGGTGGAAGCCCATATCAAGGAGCGCGTCGCGCGCGTGCCGGGCGTCGCCAATGTGGACATCGGTGGAGGCCGCGAAAACAAGATCCTGTGCGATTTGGATCAAGGCAGAATGGAAGCCTATAAATTACCGATGGATGAAATTGTCAACAAGGTCGGCATTCAGAATATTTCGCTATTGGCCGGCGAGGTGCGAGGAGAACAACTGGAAACAAAACTCCGCACGGTCGGCCAATTCAAGAACGTGGAAGAAATCGCCGATGTCGTGATCAAGTCAACGCAAGCAGGCTCCCCCATCAAGTTGAAGGACCTCGGTAAGGTGAAGGACGACTACGCAGAACCCCAGGGCTTCGCGCGTGTGGATGCTAAATCCGTCGTTACGCTTTACATTCAAAGGGAAAGCACGGCCAACACGGTGCAGGTCGCAGCGGGTGTGATGGAGACACTAGAAAAAATAAAGCCGTTGATACCAAAAAGTGTACGCATGGTCACCGTGTCCAATCAGGCTGACTTCATCCTCGAGGCCATCAGCAAGGTCAAGGAAGCCCTGTTGCACGGTTTCTTTCTGACCGCGTTGGTGTTGTACGCGTTTTTGAGAAGTTTTCCGTCCACGATCATCATAGCCCTCTCCATCCCCATATCCATACTTGCCACCTTTGGCATGATGAATTTCTCCGGCATCACGCTCAACGTGATGACGTTGAGCGGACTAGCGTTGGGCATAGGCATGTTGCTCGACAACTCCATTGTCGTTCTAGAAAACATCTTCAAATGGCGCGAAGGCGGACATTCCCCATCGAAAGCAGCCGAGGATGGAGCTAATGAGGTGATTCTGTCCATCTTCGCAGCCACCATGACTACCATCATCGTATTCCTTCCCATTCAATTCGTCAGCGAGCAGGTCAAGGGGCTTTATGGTGGTTTGGCCCTCACCGTCACCTACGCGCTAATCGCTTCCCTGTTTTGTGCTCTGGCGCTTGTACCTATGTTGTGCGCAAAACTAAAGCTGCACACCACGCAGAATCAACCGCAAACGGGAAAGGTCGTACAAATGCTTCACCTGGAGACGTTATCCCAATGGCTTCGCAAAGGACGTCGCCATGACGACAAACCAGGCGACTCTCAAAAAACCTTCGGTGAAAAGTTCAACGAAAAATACCGCACGGTGTTGACCTTTTGCCTAAACAATCGCTACAACGTGTTGGTCGCTGTTCTCGGCTTGTTCGTGTTTACGTGCATGCTAACCACGCATATACAAAAAGAACTAAGTGGTGAAACGGAACAGGACAAATTCACGATATTCGTGGAGTTGCCGGATGGTGCCAAGTTGGAGATGTCCGACAAGGTAGTCAAAGACGTGGAAAAGCTGCTCAGCACAATAAAGGAAATCAAGAACGTGCAATCGCGCGTGGAGGGCTGGTCTTCTAAAGTGTACGTAACCGTCGTGGACGAGAAAAAGAGAGACAAAACTTTGGCGGAAATAGTGGATGCACTCCGCCCTCAAGTCGCCAAGATCGGTAAGGGGCAGGACGCATTCATCTATTTCTCCTCCGGTCAGGAGTCCGGCGGCAAAGAATTGCTCATCGATATTTACGGGTACGATTACGACATACTCAAAAAACTAGCCAGTCAAATAGCCAAACAATTAAACGGCGTGAAGGGCCTGGCCGACACCAAAATCCGCATCACCGAAGGCCGTCCGGAATACCGTCTCGTCGTCAACAAGGAAAAAGCGGCGATGTTCGGCCTCACCGTAAAAGACATCGCCGATGAAATTCACGGGAAAGTTCGCGGCCTTAGGGCGTCCGGATTCCATACCGAAGGACGCGAAGTGGAAATCATCGTGCGATTGGACGAACAATACCGCAAAAATCTTAAAGACATACTGCATCTATCCGTATTCAACAAAGCCAAGGAATTGATTTACATCGACCAGGTGGTGGATTATGAGCCGGGCCTCGGACCCAGCGAAATCTGGCGCAGCGACAAAAGCCGCATGATTCAGGTCAGCGCTAATATCACAAAGCTCACCATGGAGCAGGCTTTCGAACAGGGCCGCGAGGCGCTAAAAGACATCAAGTTCCCTAAAGAGTATTACTACGAATTCGGTGGTAATTACGAAAAAATGCAGGAAAGTCAACGACAGCTCTACGTCGCCTTTTTGGTCTCGATTCTTTTAATTTATATGGTGCTCGCATCTCTGTTCGAGTCCTACGTGCAGCCCGTGATTATCTTGACTTCGGTGCCTCTGGCCCTGATCGGCGCAATTTTCGCGTTGTTCCTCACCGGAAAACCCATTACCATGGGTGTGATGGTAGGTGCGATCATGCTGGCAGGCATCGTCGCCAGCAACGCGATCTTATTGATAGGAAAAGTCAATCAGCTCGTGGATGAAAAAGTTCCTCTGGATAAAGCCTTGGTGGATGCCGGCTGCAGCCGCATACGTCCTATTCTGATGACAGCTGCCTGCACGGAGCTGGGACTGCTTCCGATGGGTCTTTCGCGGGGGGGCAGCGCTGCGCTTTGGTCGCCGCTAGCCATGACCGTGATAGGAGGTCTCGTGTCGGGTACGCTTCTGACTTTGCTAATCATACCCGGAATTTATCGCATCGTGGAAGACATTCGAGGATTGCCTGCGCTCCTATTCGGCAAGAAAATCCCAACCCACAAATTACACGCCAAGTAATTGTTTAGGTACCTGTCATCCTGAAGCCCCGTAGGGCCTGAAGGATCTAGACTGGTGATTCTGCGATTTCTCGCAAAATCTGTATCCCTTTAGTTATGGTTTCCATACTTGCCGCGTAGGAAATACGAAAATGCGTTGCCCGTTGAGAGAACACGCTACCTGGGATGATCAACAACTCTTTTTCAATAGCCTTGGCAACGAAAGCATCACCCTGACCATCAGGAGCCTCGGGAAAAACATAAAACGCGCCGCCGGGCTTTTGCAAGGTAAGAAATTTCCCCAGCTCGCGGGTAATAAAATCGCGCTTTTCTTTGTACTGGTGAATGAATTTTTCCGGCCGCTCTGCTAATGCCCTCACTCCCGCTTTCTGAGCAAACGAAGGGGCGCAGACAAAAGAAAATTGCTGCAACTTTGTCATTTCATTGATGATTTCAGCCGGCCCGGCCGCGTAGGCGAGCCTCCAGCCAGTCATGCCATGGGACTTGGAAAATCCGTTGAGCGTCAACGTTTTGGGGTAAAGACTTGCCGGGCTCACGAACTCGCCCTCGTAGACAAACTCGTCGTAAATTTCATCGGAAAGTATCAAGAGATCATGCGCCTGGGCAAAGTCCACGGCCAGCTTTATCTCATCTGGCGAAAGTACCGCCCCGGTCGGGTTGGACGGCGAATTAAGAATGAGGATTTTTGTCTTGGCGCTTATCTTTTTTTCCAGCTCCTGCCCGCGCAATCGAAAATCAGGATACGTGTCGTACATGACGGGCACGCCTCCGAATAAATTCACCAAATGCTTGTACATGACAAAATAGGGATCGGGTATCAGAACCTCATCGCCGGGATTCACCAACGCCATGATAGCCAGCATCAATCCACCCGAGACACCGGACGTGATCATGACTTCTTCGGCCTGAATCTTTCTGGTCTGCGCCAAATGTTTTTGTACCGCAGCGATCAAATCAGGAATGCCCTGGGTAACCGTGTATCGATTGTGACCGTTTCGGATTGCGGCTATCGCTTCTTCTTTAACCGCTTCGGGCACATCAAAATCCGGCTGGCCAATGCTCAGGTTGACCGGATGCTTCATCTTCTGGGCAAGGTCAAACACCTTTCGAATGCCCGAGGAATCTATTTGCTTCATTCTGTCGGCAATAAAACCCATGGTTAAGGAATCCCCCATTGCTTGTGCATTTGCGGAATCACGCGCACATCCGCGAGGCGACTTCTCGCCGCCTGGACCCACTTTTCCATTTGCGCGGCAGCAGGTGCGGTGGCCAAACCCATGGGCGTCACGGGCTGCAAAACAAAACATATTTGTGAATTCATAGCCGAAACCAACGCAACGGCTTTTTCAAAATCCTCATCCGCTGTTTGAGCGGATAAAACGACCTTCACGTAGATATCTTTTGTTTTGCCGGCTTCCAAAAACTCTCTGTGTTGTTGCCAGCAATCTTCGGTAAGCGAAGCGCTTGCCAGCTTGATATCCATGGAAATAATGTCTACACAGCTAAGCAGCGGCAGCAACCCCGAGGCAATCGTTCCATTGGTTTCTAAAAAAATGCTGGCTCTCTGTTTGAGTTCGGGCAACACCTCTTGTAAAAACTCCGACTGCAAAAGTGGCTCTCCACCCGTCACGCTCAGGCAATGAACTTCGGGATATGCATTCAATAACTTTCCCACGGATTGCACGACTTCCGCTGCGCTCATCCATGTGCCCGAGTGAAAATCCGTGTCGCAATACGTGCATTGCAAATTACACAGACTCAAGCGCAAAAAAATTTGAGGTAGCCCGATAAATTTCCCCTCTCCCTGCACGGACTTAAAGATTTCGACAATCTTCCCTTTACCGTCCATGATCAGA
>CAZOWS010000024.1:0-5292 GCA_964583365.1 uncultured Actinomycetota bacterium | reverse complement strand
AACCGACCGTCCGGGATCGCAGGGAGGCTTTGGGAAACGTGGTCTAGGGGACCAATGTGAACCCAATCATAGTAAACCGAAAGGTAATGATTGGAAACCCGGTACCTAAGGGCAGGCGCACCTAATTTCTATCCCGACTGTGTCTCAGCTTCCCTTCATTTCATTTTTTCTAGAACCGATGGTAGATTTCTGTCGGGGTTAAGTCAACTGTCCTAACCCGGATTGCCCCGCTTCAGTGAAGGGTTACCTTTTGCCCACCCCCATTTCGATTTGACCATTCTGATCACCTTGTATAGATTGAATCCATGTCCGCACGATTGAGCAAGACTCTCCGGTTGCTAACGGCTATCATTATTTTTTGCGCAGGCTTTGGCGGCTGCGCAGCTGTACCTCGGGAAAGGGCCCCGTTGGCTGCGGGGCAATGGGGTTGTCCGGAATGCGGAAAGGTGTTTTCTGATGTTGAAACACGATAGATCGCTGGCGATGCGGTTTTTAATTTGGTGGACTGTTGCCGTGGGACTTTCCATAGCATTGTGCTCGGCGCTTTACTATTTCTTTGAACGAAGCGCGCAGTTGGACCGATTGAAGCAGGACACGCTGACGCTGGCGGCTGTTGTTGCGCCGCGCGTCACGCATGATCTCGAGATGCATGTGGCCAGCTATGCGCATAGGACGCTTCGGTCCATCCAGTCCAAGGACAAAGCCATTTCGCTGGGCATTTACGCGAGCAATGGGGCCATACTTTTTTCCACGAATCCTGTTTTCCGGCGCGGCAAGGAAGTGCCTACCGAAGTGAGTCAGGCGATTTCCGACAGAAAGGAACGCTGGTCCTATTCTCCGGCCGAGTATCGCTGCCAGGTTTTTTTCCCGCTGATAAGCCATAAGGAAGTCGTGGGCGTATTGCAAATCACGCGAAGCACCGAAGATCTCTTGCTGGTGCCGCTGCGGCGTACCGCGCTGCTGGCTTTTCTTTGCTCGGTTATTGCGCTGATTGCATCAGGCTTTCTTCTCCTGTTTTTGCGCCGCTATTATTTTAAGCCGCTCAAGGCGTTGAACGCGATGCTGGAGCGTTTCTGTCAGCCGCTCTCTAGTCCGGGCTTGCTGGAAATACCCGAGGGTGAATTTCATGGTGAGTTGGCCGCGCTGTATCGCCATGCGGGTCAATTGACCAAGGGGATGGCCGACGCGCGCAAAACTTTGGAAAGTCGTGTGGAAGTCAAAAATGCGGTGGAAAAGATTCAGGAGGAGACAAGATTTTTAGCGCGGCAGAGTTACGAGCGCAAGATCGACCGCTTCGAATCGTTTCCCGGCTACGAGATCCTTTGCAAGCCCGTGCAAATGGAGCATTGGGGGAAGCTCTGGAAAAATGCGACGGCTCAGGGCGCGCGCAAGGTGGTCTTTTCTTTTTGGAACAACAAGAACGAGGGGTTGAAGGGCACGCTGCAAGGTTTTCAATGGGACGAACTGTTGGCGGATCTCGCGCAGCGCGGCAAAAATCTGGAAGAAATTTCCGACGAGTTGTTCATGGAGTTTGGCCTGGATTTGGGCGAATGGTTGTTGGGCTCTTGGGATGCCTACGACCGGCGACTGGAATTGATGGGCAATGTTTGGGCCTGCCATTGGGATCATGCCAAGGAGAATTTCTCCTATTTAAAAAATGCTAAACCGCTCGTGGGCAGCCGCAAACAAGGCTTTTGGGCCAACTGGTCTTTTGGCCCCGCGGATAAGCTCATCGTATTCAACGCCGAAGCCTTCGAGGCTCCGGGCGGGGCGGGGTTGGAGACGTTCGTCGGACATTTATCTAAAAACATCAAATCCACACCGCAAAATTTATTGGATCTCTTGCTGCGCGAATTGGACGAAAGGCGGCTTTTGGCGCCTGATGCAAGCTTATTGCTCATGATTCACAGCGCGACGCAAGCTGCGGATAAGTTGTCCTTGCGAGGGAACGAAGCGACCGAAGCAATCCGGTGAGATAGGTACCTTTCGAGATTGCTACGTCGCTACGCTCCTGCAAGGACGCAGGGTCCGTTTTTTGGTATACTCCGATCCCCTAAGATGAGCTATTTTCCTGCCTTTCTGGACATTCGCGACAGGAAATGCGTGGTCGTGGGTGGTGGTAATGTTGCCGCCCAAAAAGTCTGCGCATTGCTGCGATACAAGGCCTCTGTCTGGGTGGTGGCGGCCGAACTGCGGCCGGCTTTGAAAAAGCTAGCACGCGCGGGCGCGATTCGCTGGGTTGCGCGCAATTTTACCGCAGGAGATTTGCGCGGCTCTTTTTTAGCGATTGCGGCCACGGACGATGCGGCCGTGAATCAAAGAGTGTGGCGCGAGGCCTGCAAGCAGAGAAGTTGGGCCAATGTCGTGGACGATCCCGAGCATTGCCATTTTATCGTGCCTTCCATATACCGGCGCGGGAGGCTTCAGGTTGCGGTGTCCACGGGGGGCGCAAGTCCTGCCATGGCCAAGGTTATTCGTAAGACACTCGGAGAGACGTTTGGGCCTGAATACGCAACGGCATTGAATTGGATGCGCAGCGCTCGAGGGCAAGTCGCGCGCCTTGTACCCACGTATGGCCTTCGCTAGACTTTGTTTTCGGCATTGGTGGCAACGGATATTCCAGGTGGCATCAAAAAATTCGGTCGCGACGCCGCGAAACATAATTTTGACCGTGCGCTGACGAAGCTATTATCGAAGTTCGGGAAAAACTAAAAATGTATTTATCGCCGATATTCTTTTTTGCTGCTTTGATCGCGTACGGTCTCGATTTAGTTTTTTTTGTCGCGCGCGTGCGTGCCGGCAGATCAGGGCGCGGATCGCAGCGCTGGATTTTATTCGCGGCCTTTCTTCTGCACACGGTGGCCCTCGTGATGCCGGCTGTGGAATCCGGACAATGTCCACTATTCAGCGTGCAGGACTCCCTTTCTTTTCTGGCGTGGATCATCGTTGTCGCCTGTTTGCTTTTGGGGTTACGCTTTCGCTTGAGTGCGCTCGAAGGTTTTGCGCCGACGCTTATCATCGTGTTGATGCTTGCTTCGACGATGGTCGGTCATCGCCTTGCCTTACCCATGAATATCCAGGCCAAGACATGGATAGCATTGCACGCGGCTTTTTATTCTTTTGGATACGCAGCCTTTGCGGTGACATTCTTGTCCGGGCTTGTCTATTTAATATTGGAGAATCAATTGAAAAATCGGCACGTGACGGTGTTCACCGGGGATCTTGGGTCGCTCGCATTGATGGATAAAATCAATCACGTGGCGTTGCGGGTGGGGGTGTTCTGTCTAACAGCGGGGATAGCGGTCGGTTTCGGTATTGTGAAAGAAGTCCACGGCACCTGGTTCGCCTCGCTGTGGAAGGACCCCAAGATCGCTGTCGCGCTTTTTACCTGGGTTCTGTACATGACGTTGCTCTTTGTGCGTGCGACCAATCGGCTGCGCGGCCGCAAAGTGGCGTATCTTTCCATGCTGGGTTTTGCGCTGGTACTTGCGACATTTTTTAGCGTGCATCACGCGGTGAAGAGTTTCTGAGGTCCATGCAAATTTTCTTGATTGGAATGAATCACAAAAGCGCGCCGTTGGCTTTGCGCGAGCGCTTCGCGTTTGCGGGCAATGCGCTGGATAAGGCGCTGGAGTCTGTTCGCACGATGCCGCAATTTTGCGAGAGCGCGATTTTGTCCACGTGCAATCGCACCGAGATCTATGGCGTGAGCGAAGACGCGGTTGCGTTCAAAGACTTGGTCGCTGATTTTCTTGCGCGAGAAAAAGATGTGCCCGCGCAGGAGTTCAAGCATTGCCTTTACGCGCTGTCCGGCCCGGATGCGGTCGGGCATTTGTTTCGCGTGGTGTGCGGGCTGGATTCAATGGTGGTGGGCGAGAACGAAATCCTGGGGCAAGTGAAAAAAGCGTATCAGCGCGCGTGCGCGGGTAGGAACGCGGGCAAACTTTTGCACCGACTTTTTCAGAGATCCTTTTACGTGGGCAAGTCGGTGCGCAGTACGCATGGCAACAGCTACGGGGATGTCTCGGTTAGCTCGGTGGCCGTGGATTTAGCCAAAAAAATATTCGATCAGATGGCGGAATGTAAAGCGATGATCGTGGGCGCGGGACAGACAGGGGAACAAACCGTCAAGAATCTGATGCGCGAGGGCGTGCGCTCCATCGTTGCTTCCAATCGGTCGCTGGACAGGGCGCGCGAACTGGCCCGCGAGTTTGGAGGGGAGGCCGTGACGCTGGAAGAAGCGCTACCTAAAATGGCCGATGTGGATATCGTGATCAGCTCGACGGCCTCGCCGCATATCCTGTTTTCGCGCGAGCAAATCGAGAAAATACTGCCGCTGCGCCAAGGTAAACCGATATTTTTTATAGATATCGCGGTGCCTCGGGACATGGATCCTCGCGTCAACGAGCTGGAGAATGTGTTCTTGTACAACCTGGACGATCTCCAGGCCATCGCGCAGGAAAAAAGCAAGCTGCGCGAACAATACGTGGCCAAAAGCATGGAATGGATAGCCGAAGAAATGGAGAGTTACTTCGCCCGATTTGTTGCGCTGGATGCGGCGCCTTCGCATCATGTCCGGGATAAGGGATGGCAGGGTCTAGGGGTTGCCGAAGCAGAGGGCGGGCAATGAGCGCGCAAAAAAAATGGATTTTGGGAACGCGCGGCAGTCCGCTCGCGCTTGCGCAGGCGCGATGGGTGCAGGAAAAGCTCATGGAAAAATGGCCGGACACGGAGGTTGTTGTGCGCGTGATAAAAACGATCGGTGATAACAAGCAAGACATGTCTGTTGAGCAAATCGACGCGAAGGGAATTTTCACTCGGGAGATTGAAGAAGCCTTGTTGGATAAAACAATTGATTTAGCCGTTCACAGCATGAAAGATCTTCCTGTCGCGCTGCCAGAGGGGTTGATGTTGGGGCCGGTCCCCGTGCGCGAAGACGTTCGGGATGTGTTGATCAGCCGGGATGGGAAAAAACTTTCCCAATTGGCGAAGGGCGCGAGCGTGGGGACTGGGAGCAGCCGCAGGGCGCTGCAATGCTTGCTTGTGCGTCCTGATCTGAGGGTTGTTGCGTTGCGCGGCAACGTGCAGACAAGGATAGGACGCGTGATGTCGGGTGATGTGGATGCGGTGATATTAGCCAAGGCGGGTCTCATGCGACTAGAAGAGCAAAAGCAAATATCCGAGGTCTTTGAGCCAGATCAAATGCTGCCGGCGGTGGGACAGGGTGCTTTGGCTCTGGAAATCCGAGTCGGGGACAAAGAAACATTGCGCTGGGTGAGCGCTATCGGGGAT
>CAZOWS010000023.1:0-8075 GCA_964583365.1 uncultured Actinomycetota bacterium | reverse complement strand
CCGAGCGACGCGTGATTTATCGGCATGCGGTGCGCAACGCGATCAATCCGATGATCACGTTGTTCGGCGGGGAACTCTCGGGATTGTTGAGCGGAGCGGCATTGACGGAGATTATTTGCGGCTGGCCGGGACTGGGATCCGTGATGCTTGCCGCTGTTCGCAGTCAGGATCTCTTTTTGGTTATGGGAAGCGCGGTGTTGGGCGGGATCATGCTGGTTGTTGGGTATCTTGTGGCGGATGTGATGCTTGCTTGGAGCGATCCGAGAATACAGTTACGATGAGAATCACTGGCCCCTCACCCCAGCCCTCTCCCTCCCTCACCCTACCCTCTCCCGCGGGGAGAGGGTTAAGAGGAATGGATCGGGGCGAGGGAGTAGTTGCGAAACTCAAGCGCCATAAACTTGCCTGGTGCGGTGTGTGGGTGCTTGTGTTGCTTTACGTAGGGGCTGTGGGTGCGGATGTTCTGGCGCCTTACGGCTACGACGACGAAAGTCGTGAGCATTCGTTTTGCCCGCCTACAACGTTGCATTTTAAGGATGATGCGGGTTGGCATCTGCGGCCTTTTGTCTGCGCGTGGGTGTCGGCGTTCGATGAAAATTACCAACGGAGGTATCGCGAGGATTTCTCGCGCAAATATTCTCTGCAGTTTTTCAAAGGCGGACGTTTGTTCGGCGTGGAGGAGGGCGGGAGAATTTATCTTTTTGGCGCGGATGCGCGAGGCAGAGACTTGCTTAGCAGAATACTCTATGGCGCGCGCGTCTCGCTTTCCATAGGATTGCTCGGCGCATGTATCACGCTCGTGATCGGCATGCTCGTGGGCGGCATTGCCGGGTACTTCGGAGGCAAGACCGACCAGGCTCTCATGCGTCTATGCGAAATGTTCATGCTGCTGCCGGCTTTTTACATGATGCTAGCGTTGCGCGCGGCTTTCCCGCCGGAACTTTCCAGCGTCAAAGTCTATTTGTTGATCGTATTGATTTTTAGCTTCATCGGCTGGGCCGGCCTCGCGCGTGTGATTCGCGGCATGGTCCTGTCCATTCGCCAAAAAGAATTTGTGTTGGCCGCGCAGGCGAGCGGGCGTAGCCACATCGGCATTGTTGTTCGGCATGTGCTTCCCAATACTATGTCCTACGCGGTGGTGTCGCTCACGCTGGCGATACCCGGGTACATTTTGGGTGAATCGGCGTTGAGCCTCATCGGTTTGGGTATTCAAGATCCCGCGGCGAGTTGGGGAAATTTACTTTCGGAAGCCATGAATGTCTCCCAAATGCGCTATCATCCCTGGATACTGTTGCCCGGCTTCTTTATTTTTTTGGCCGTGATGGCGTTTAACTTTTTTGGAGATGGATTGAGAGATGCATTGGATCCCAAGAGCGTGAGGGCATGAGCGCCAATCTTCTGGATGTAAAAAATCTTGGCATCACTTTTAACGGCACCGCCACGGCTGCTGAGGGGGTCACTTTCTCCATAGCGCCGCAAGAAACGCTGGGATTGGTCGGCGAATCGGGCTGCGGCAAAAGCGTCTGCTCGCTTTCTATTTTGAGATTGCTGACTTGTCCCCCGGCGCAAATCGTGTCGGGCGAAATTTGGTTCGAGGGCAATAATTTACTCAAGCTACGCGAGCCGGAGATGCGCGCGATTCGTGGCAATAAAATCGCGATGGTTTTTCAAGAGCCCATGACCGCGTTCAATCCCGTCTACACCGTCGGATATCAGGTCTGCGAGGCCCTGCACGCCCATCGCACGCTGTCCAGAAAAGACGCCGAGGAACTTTGCGTCTCGATGTTCACGAAGGTCGGCATTCCCTCGCCGCGTGAGCGTATCGACGCCTATCCCCATCAATTGAGCGGCGGATTGCGACAGCGCGTGATGATCGCGATGGCGCTGATCTTGAAGCCCACGCTGCTTATTGCGGATGAGCCGACCACCGCGCTGGACGTGACGATTCAGGCGCAAATTCTCGAACTGTTGAAAAACTTGCAACGCGAATTCCGCATGGCGATGCTTTTGATCAGCCATGACATGGGCGTGATCGCGCAGATGGCCGATCGCGTTGCGGTGATGTACGCGGGTCGTATCGTGGAAACCGCGACAACCAAAGAAATATTTGCCAGTCCCAAGCATCCCTACACGCAAGCTCTTCTGGAGTCCATTCCGCGTTTGGGCCAGAACAAGACGCGCTTGATCACGATACCCGGGAATGTCCCAAGCGCCGCAAATCGGCCTCCGGGCTGCGCGTTTCATCCGCGCTGTCCACTCAAAGAAAAATGCTGCGAAGAGATAGTGCCTGAGTATCGCTCTATCACCAAAGACAGGGGAGTCGCATGCCATCTGGTCCCTTGATTGAAATAAGAAATCTGCGCAAGCATTTTCCCGTGCGCTCGGGATTTTTTCTGCGCCCCAAGGCCTGGATTCCGGCCGTGGATGGCGTGAGCTTTTCTATTCCTGAAGGCAAGGCCGTCGGCCTTGTAGGGGAGTCCGGATGCGGCAAGACGACGCTCGGGAAATTGTTGCTGCGCTTGGAAACAGCCGATGCCGGGGAAGTCCTGTACAACGGCCAAGATCTTTGCAAATTATCCCAACGCCGCATGAGGCCCTATCGCAAAGAGATTCAGGTGATTTTTCAGGATCCGTATGGGTCGCTCAATCCGCGCTTCCGGGTGCTGGATATTGTGGCCGAGGGGCTCGACGTGTTTAGGCTTGCGCCGTCGAAAGCCGAGCGCAGAGACAAAGTCGCCGAGTTGTTGCGTGTCGTCGGACTTTTCCCCGACGATATGCAACGCTATCCGCATGAATTCAGCGGAGGCCAACGTCAGCGCATCGGTATTGCTCGCGCGCTGGCCGTAAAACCAAAATTCATCCTGTGCGATGAACCCGTCAGCGCTTTGGATGTCTCCATTCAGGCGCAAATTCTGAATCTATTGAAGGATTTGCAGCAGCAATTCGGGCTCTCGTATCTTTTTATTGCGCATGACTTGGCCGTCGTCGAGCATGTGAGTGATTTCGTGGCCGTGATGTATTTGGGGAAAATTGTCGAATGGGCCACGCGCGAGAATCTATACCGCAACCCGCAGCATCCTTACACCAAGGCCCTTATGGCGGCCATCCCTGTTCCCGATCCCGAAGCCCCGCCGCGTAAAATTTTATTAAATGGGGACGTCCCATCCTACACCGAAAAACGCGTGGGATGCAATTTCGCATCGCGTTGCCCAATAGCCCAAGAAATTTGCCGTCGTGAAGAGCCGCCGCTGGAATCCAAACTCGATGGTCATTTAGCAGCCTGCCATTTTCCTACAGCAAGGTTTCCTAGTACCTTGACATAAGCTAATTTAGCATGTACAATCTCTGGCAGAAGGAGAGAGATTACATGAGCCTTTACATAAAGAAGGCGATTTGCCTGTCTTTAGCCTGGGTTATGGTCATTTGCGTGCCAGTTCCACTTTCGGCATCGCAGGCCGACAAGCTTGCCCCGAAATCTATTTTTGAAAGACGAACGCGAGAAAATCAACAGGTTCCTGAGCTACTTCATCTGTTGGGTGCATTTTGGGAGAAAAATTCCCAACGCATGAGAGTGGGCGATCAAATTTTCTTCGATGGGCAATCGGTTCGCATCGTTGATGTCCGGGATCCTTCCGACATTGCTGATTTCGAAACTCCTTTTCTGGAATTCCAAGATAAAAAAACTCAAGAACGCATTGCTCTGCGCGCATGCGATTTTGAAATGCTGGCCCGGTTGTCGTTTCTGCCCGATGGTGAAGTGCAAAGCTCTGCGGACCGATGGTTAGACAGGATCGAATCCATAACATGTTTGTTGGATCATCATGAACATGCTGCGGCTATCGGCGTGTTGGATCGTTCGGGCAAGGTTCCGTTGATGAGTGATCTTGAGGAAGTGCAGATTTTCCCCCAGATTGTGTACGACCTGGATAATCAACAGGCAAGCGAAGTGAAAGCGATAGGTAACAAGGCCGCAGAATTAGCCGAAGGGGCTGTGGCATTAGAAGATTTGAGACATTATGTATTTTTGCATGATCAGGACAAGGGGCTGACGTTTGAGAATATCGATTTTGAGTCGGAGATTGCCAAATGGAACACTCTATTCGAAGAGGGAAGCGAACGCTTGGGCGTCTCGGTGTCGGAGGGGGAAAAAGAATACGCGCTTAGAGAATTTCGGCAGCAAGTCCGCTTGTGCAAGACATTGCTCTTTTTGCAGCGCGTAGGGATATTCTCCAAGAACGTAGCCATCGATGGCGATTGCGGCAAAATCGTTGCAATAACACCGCGATACGATTCCCAACGCGCTACCTTGCTGTTCGAAGCCTCCTTTGAGCCTGCTGTTTCGTCAGGCCAGCAAAGACGCATCACTCATGGAGTGGATGCCAATTATCTGCAAAACATTTGTTTTGTCCAAAGCGGCCTGTCCCGTTTCTACGCGGAAAGACTCGAAAATTACGACGTGGACGCTGAGATATTTCGCCTGAAAATGTTGGAACGATATCAGCATACGCAAAGTCCATGGGAAGATTTTTCTCCAAAAATATTTTTGGACTATTTAACGAAGTGGCTCCCGGAAAAGACATTGAGCGGATTATCGGACAAGCCTTTGAGCATAGTCGAGGTTTCGAACGCAGCGTTGAGATCATCCGAAGAAATCATGCTGGCCTTGAAGGTTGCCAATCCCGTATCCGGCAAACGCGAATCGCTAGTGATAGGCGTGGGCTTCTTCGAACTGCTAAAGGCGATCTTGCGATGGAAGCTCAGCCAAGCGCCCCAGGCGAAGCCCCAAGAAGAAAACATAGAGAAAATGCTACTGCGCTTTGCCGAAGGGCAGGTCTATCCGGCAAAGATGGCAGAAGAAGAGCTTTTGAAGGTGATGTTTTTCCATCTTGTGGAGGCGGATTCTCCTTTTGTGAGCGCTGAGCAAAAGACCATGTTGCAACAGATGAAGAATCTTTATTGGCAGGGGGAAATTCTTGGCGCGAAAGATCGTGTTAAGCAAAGGCTTTTGGGTAAAGAGAGGGAAATGGGGAGATTGAGATTTCTCCTGCCATCTGCGGAGGATTTGACTTCGCAGGTGTTGGTTCGCCGTATTTTGGAATTTGGCCCTGAAAAGTTGATGCAGGATATTCAGGCGGGAAGTCTGGATCCTTCTGTTGCGTCCCAGGTTTGGGAATTCTTGGAGTCTTATCGCCGGGTTTTGTTGAATCCCGATCTCGCCGATTCCTTTGCTCGTGCGCAGAAGATGGCAGGGGACTACAAAAGGGACGAATGGAATCGCATGTTCCCATTTTTACAGTTTATGCGCGAGAGGATGCTGCAGGAAAAGTTGACGGCGGAAGAAGAAGATATCGTCGATTATCTTGCCGCGTTGGCGCGCCAGAGGCTTGGAGATGATAGAGCAGGCGAGGAAAGGGGGTACGCGGAATCGCTGCGAGACCTTTTCCAGGGTGTTCAAGAAGCCACTCCGGCTCGCATTTCAGAACAAGTCGTGGAGCAAGCCCGTCAAAGGTTTGCTGTTTTGGAGGGACATGCCGAGGCTCAAAGCCAGGGGGAGGAGCCAGGCAAAATGGAAAGGATGATGGAATGGTTGCGCCAGGCGCCAGCGCCGATGCGCGTGATCATGGCCGTATTTTTGGGCATGCACGCTAGCGTGTTCTTGGGAGACGGCTTGGGAGGAGCAATGTTGCTGGGCTATGAACTTCGTCATCCCGATACTGCGCCCCATCCGGTAGAACTTCATGCTGCCATCCATGGATTTGATCAGATGAAAGATTTGCTAGCCAAGAATCTCCAGGAGGGGAAAAAGAGAATGCAGGCAACGGGAGATGCGGTTAGCGAGGGCATGCGCAAAGCTGTTCAGAAAGAAAGAGTCGACGTGGCCGTGCAAAAGGCCAAGGAAGCGCTTAAGAAAGAAGCCCCGCAAGGGCCATCGGCGCAAATACAAAAGGCCGTGAAGGAGTTTCTTGAAAAAAGTGGAGTTAAGACGACTCCGAAAAAAGAGGCTCCGATACAAATCGTGGATGACGCCCATCGCTTGACAGCGTTGCGCACGATGTTCGGCGACATGCTGGGCCAAGCCAAGGGCTTGTTCGATAAGGACATCGCAGCTGGCCGTTACAAGGCTAAAGTTGCGGATGAAAAATTGAAGGCGTTCAGCGGCTGGATTGGGAAGGCCCATACCGAGGCGGAGAAAATATTCGATGCTATGGTGGCCCGCATGACATCCGCAGAAAAGGACCGGTTCTTAGAAAATCAAGTCATGCCCGTGCACTCTTTTCAAACATGGGGCAGCGGTGAAAACATTCCAGATGAATTAACGGGAGCGGATAGCCCAACCCAAAAACACATTGGATTTAATCTCAACGGTGCTTTCACAACGTACGAGACATTTTTATCCACGCTGATTCACGCCCATTTCCATGCCGATATTCAAAAACCCAAGGGGGGAGGTAGACTGGCGGAAGGCGTCGATCAACTGTATGTCAAAGGCGTGTTGTCGCTGCTTGGCTACGATTATCACGATGATGGCGCCTATACACCCTTCGTTGTCGTTGCCGGATTGTTGTGGAACGAAGATCGTGATGCATTGATGGCCTGGACCATGGGCAAGATGTCTGGCGATAATTTTGCGGACCTTCTAGGAAAGAAGATTTTTAGCCACGCCCCGCCGGAAGTCGTGCAAAAGATCAAGGATTTCCTCAAAGGCCAGGCCTGGGATGCCGCCGGTTTTGTCAAACTGGTAGGTCCGTACGTGAAGATAGAGAATCTAAAATCCAATCCTGGCAAAATCGACCTCACGCATCGCATGCTTCTCGCGGAATTTTTGGTCAAGGAAGGATTTTTGAAAAATCCTCAAATTTATTCCCTTCTCGTGGAGGGTTTCGCGCCCGCACTGAAAGATAAATTGGACCAAGGGCAAAAGCTTTCCCCGGCAACCGTGAATATGTTTTTCCATCTATTGAGTCTAGCTGCGCAAGGAAGGTATGCCCAGCAGTTGGCACTTCTTCACAATCTCGCCGAGGAATTAGTTCTCAAGGGAGTGCAGCCTCCGGCAGATTTTGATATTCGGACATTGGCCATTCACAAGAGACCTGAAATGGAGCAACGCAAAGAAGAAACCGTGAGCGTGCAATCGCCTGCGGGGCCGCCAACATTCGACGCGACCGATATGGAAAAACAATTGGGCCAAATGGGTAAAGAACAAGGGGGGTTCGGTGACAAGCCCATAGACGTTGAACAAGAAAATCGCATGCAGCAGACCGCTCTTGATTCCCTGAGTAAAAAGCAAGAAGGCCCACCTGTGCCGGGAAAAGACAGTCTCGATTCTCCGTATGGAGCCAAGACTCGGGAATTAGGTTCTCGAAAAAGTGTATCGGACGAAGATCTCCACCATCTTGCAGAGCAGTTGACCAAAGATGTTTCCGATGCCAGCGCAGGCGTGATGAATTCCATGGATATTGGGAACGGCCTGGAGGACGAGTTCCGGATGCAATTGACTCAAGAAGGGTTGAATCTTGCTGTTGCAGAGGCGATAAAAAGCCTGGAGGCAGCTACCCTGGCGGGTGTTGTGGGAGAAGCATCCCGGGAAAAAAGGGCATTCTTGGAAGGGCTCAAGAACTTGCATGCGATCAACGGTGCAACGAAGCAATCCATTATTTTGTCCTCTGAAAATTACGAGCGCATCGATGCGGCTTTATGGGCTGCGATGTCCCAAGAGGAAAAACTCGATGTGTTAAAGCAGCGTAATTATCTGGATTGGCTAAAATATTTGCATCACCTAATGAATCAGGAATTGAAGCCCGCACAGGCGAAACTCGCGGAGGCTGCGCCGGAAGATCGTAAAGCCATCGTGGAACTGCTGATCACTCGCGCCGTTGCTCAAACTATCGCACTGGCAGAGCAATTCGTGAAAAATGGGGATTGGAATAGGACGGGCTTTTTGGATCTTTTGATGGCTGTTCATAATGCGGTACGCTACGAATTGGCCGAAACCGTCCACGGCATAAATGGAGCTTCGTATAAAATTGCAGGGTCCCTACAATCCATGCCTCATCAGCTGTTTCGAAAAGCCCTGC
>CAZOWS010000022.1:0-6682 GCA_964583365.1 uncultured Actinomycetota bacterium | reverse complement strand
AACTCGATGGTTGTTACGGACTTTTCCACAGGATGTCCGATGTGTTTTACTAGAGAGACTCACTCTGGATTAAGAACTTGTTAACAGCCTCTATTAATACTATTGTTTTTACTATAGAGTAATATATTAGAAGCTAGGGTTGTGGATAGGGGGAAATAAAGTATGAAAGTGCAATGCAGTAAAGAATCTTTTCTCAACGGCATTCAGCAAGTGCAAAATATTGTCGCGGCAAAAACCACTCTCCCTATTTTGTCCAATGTTTTAATTGAAGCGGAAAAAGATGCGCTGATTCTTACCACCACAGATTTGGAAATTGGGATACGTTGCCGTTTTCCTGCAAAAGTTGCGCAGGAAGGAACAACAACAGTTCCTGCAAAGAGATTAACCAATATAGTTCGGGAATTACCGGACAAAGCAATTCATTGGGAGACACTGGAAAGCAATGTCTCTGCCATACGTTGCGGCTCTTCTTTCTTTAAGATCATGGGGATTGCTCGGGAAGAATTTCCGAAGCTTCCTCAATTTGGCGAAAAAGTATCTTTTAAAATCGACCAAAAAGTCTTGGCCGAACTTATTGCAAAAACTTCGTATGCTATTTGCCACGATGAAACCCGCTACGTTCTTAGCGGCTTGTACATGGCGGTTAGTCAGGGAAAGATTGTTGTGGTAGCCACCGACGGTAAGCGGCTTGCCTACATGGAAAAGAGCGTGGAAGTTCCTCCGGATATGGCTTTTGAAATTGTAGTGCCCAGCAAGGCCGTAACGGAGATAGCCAGGCTTTTGAAGGATGAAGGAAAGCTCACGGTTTCTGTTTCCAAGAACATGATTTCGTTTGAGCTGGAAGATAGCCTCTTGGTGTCGCGCTTGATAGACGGGAAATTTCCGAGCTACCGCCAGGTCATTCCGGAAAAAACAGCCGAACGCGTGATGCTCAACCGCGAAGAATTATTACAGTCCGTGAAACGCGTCGCGCAGTTAACCAGCGAGAGATCCAACTCTATTAAACTATCTTTCACCAAAGGAAAATTGATCATCTCGGCCAATAGTCCCGAGATAGGAGAAGCGAGGGAAGAAGTAGCGACGTCTTATGAAGGAAAAGAAATTCAAATAGCGTTCAACCCGTTGTATTTGACCGATGTCCTAAAAAGTCTGGAAGATCAAAATATCTTTTTTGAGATGACGGACTCAACCGCCCCGGGGCTCGTGAAAACAGATTACGACTTTATCTACGTTATAATGCCGATGAGACTTTCGTAAGTGATTCGCTAAGAGATGCCGATTGTTTCTCCGCCGCCTGGTTTTGTCGGACTTCCGGAATTACGCTTCGTTGGAAATGACTTGCCCGGAAGGGTTGAGCGTTTTTTTGGGGCAGAATGCGCAAGGGAAAAGCAATTTGCTAGAGGCGATTTATTTTATTTCCACGGGGAAGTCTTTTCGAACCAACAAGGTAGCGGAGCTTGTTCGCTGGGGACAAGATCGTTTTGATTTGCATTCCTCTGTGGATTTTTCCGGTGTTTCCCATCGCATAGACGCAACAGTAGGGACGGGGTCGGGCCGGTATCTTTTGGATGGAAAGCCGCGACGAGGTTCTGCGGTTTTTGGCAGCTTTAAGGCCGTGATCTTTGCCAATGAGGATATGGATGTGGTGCGGCAAGAGCCCGCCACGCGCCGCAGATTTTTCGATCTTTTTTTTGAGCAGATAGACCCCGAATACGGCGATCATCTTGCGGATTACCAGCGTGTGGTTCGCAGTCGCAACCTGCTTTTAAAAGAAGAACGGTTCGATCAATTGCCCGCGTGGAATGAGCTTTTGATGCGGGAAGGAAGCTGGATTATTTGGCGGCGCAAAACGCTATTGGAGTCCTTCGGGCGTATTGCCAGTGTGCAGCATCGCTTCGTGAGCGGAGACAAGGAAGATTTGGCGATCGCGTACCAAACAAAATGCGAGGGTGATTCACGCGAGGCCATTGCGGGCGCGATGGAAAGAAAGTTTTCCGAGCATGCGCTGCACGAACAAGTTTTGAAGACTACGCTGACCGGGCCGCATCGGGATGATTACGAAATAAGCGTGGGTGGGAAAACGGCAAGGCATTTTGGGTCCGAGGGGCAAAAGCGTTCGGCGATATTATCTTTGCGGCTGGCGCAGTGGAAACTTTTGTCCGAGGTTTCGGGCGAGCAGCCGATGGTGCTTTTGGACGATGTGCTCGGCGAGCTGGACTCGGCCAGGCAGGATGCCTTTCTAGAGTTGATTGTGCAAAGTGGGGCGCAGACATTTATTGCGTTGACGCAGGCTGGTGAGGCACTTAGCACGGCCGCATCGGGGGTGTTTCGGGTGAGCGCGGGATTGGTGCAACAAGAGGCGGTGATGGCGCGTGAAAACACAAGAGCCTAGCCGCATCGGGCATGTGTTGCCTGGTATTTTGAAGAAGCTTGGACTGGACGAAAAAGCAGCGAACACCATTTTGGTCCCGCTGTGGCGGGAAGCCGTGGGCCTCAATATCAGCATGCACACCAAGCCGATGGGCTTGCAAAAAGGGTGTTTGATGGTTGCCGTGGATACCGCGGTCTGGAAAATGGAATTAGAACGGTATTACAAAGACAAGATTGTTAAGAAATTGGCTCTCAAAGATTCAAGAATCAAAACTTTGAGATTTCAAATCGGGCAAGTTTAGAATTTTAAGGAGCTTCTCGCAAATGGCGAAAGAAGAAAAAAAGAAACTAAAAGACGAAGAAAAGCCCAAGGGCGCGAAATACGACGCGACCACGATCACGGTTTTGGAAGGTATTGATGCGGTTCGGAAACGGCCCGCGATGTACATTGGCGACACGGGTGTGCGCGGCCTGCATCATTGTGTCTTCGAAGTCGTGGACAATAGCATCGACGAAGCGCTGGCGGGGCATTGCGACAAAATCGACGTCATTGTGCACTCGGACAACAGCGTTGCGGTTATAGACAACGGACGGGGCATCCCTGTTGATATTCACAAGACGGAAAAGAAGCCTGCCGTCGAAGTAGTGCTGACGACTTTGCACGCTGGAGGAAAATTCGACCACAACGCCTACAAGGTGTCCGGCGGATTGCACGGCGTGGGTGTTTCCTGTGTCAACGCGCTTTCGGAGTGGCTTGAGGTGGAGGTCAAGCGCGACAGTAAGGTCTATCATCAGCGCTACGAGCGCGGGCGCACGGCTTCCAAGCTGGAGGTCATCGGTAAATCCTCGGGCACAGGGACAAAGGTCACCTTCAAAGCCGATCCGGAAATTTTCCCCCAGAGGGAATTTAACTTCGAGACTCTGTCCAATCGCCTGCGCGAGCTGGCATTTCTGAACAAAGGCTTGGCCATCACGATTAAGGATGAGCGCAGCGATCCTGCGAAGGAAAAACTATTTCAATACGAAGGCGGCATTATTTCTTTTGTCGAGCATCTCAACAAAAACAAAGTCGCGTTGCACAAGGTCATTTACCTGGATAAGGAAAAAGAGGGCATGCAGGTGGAATTGGCGATGCAATACAACGACGGCTACGCCGAAAACATTTTCTCTTTTGCCAACAACATCAACACGATCGAAGGTGGCACGCATTTGAGCGGATTCAAGTCCGCGCTTACGCGCTCCATCAACTCCTACGCTAAATCGGCCAGCCTCATCAAGGAGTCGGATGTGCAGATTCAAGGAGATGACGCGCGCGAAGGCATTACGGCGGTCATTAGCATCAAGATCAAGGATCCCCAATTCGAGGGGCAGACCAAAACAAAACTTGGCAACACGGAAGCCGAAGGATTGGTGGCTTCGATTGTCAACGAAGGTCTCGGCTCTTTTCTTGAGCAAAATCCTCCGATAGCGCGCAAAGTCGTGGACAAGGCGTTGACGGCTGCGCGCGCGAGAGAGGCGGCCCGCAAGGCCCGCGATTTGACCCGTCGCAAAGGCGCGCTGGACAGCGCCGCGCTTCCGGGGAAATTGTCCGACTGCTCCGAAAAAGACCCTGCGTTGTGCGAATTGTACCTGGTGGAGGGCGATTCCGCCGGAGGCTGTTTTTCCGGGGATACGTTGGTCGCATTGACCGACGGGAGAAATGTTCCTTTTGTTCAGCTGGTGCAGGAGTGGGAAACGGGGAAGAAAAACTATTGCTACACCATACGAGAAGACGGCCATGTAGGCATTGCGCCTATAGACAATGTGCGAAAGACTAAAACTGCGGCAGACGTAGTCAAAGTAATTCTCGATGATGGGTCTGAAATTGTTTGTACACCCGACCATCTTTTTATGAAGCGCGATGGTAATTATTGCCATGCCGACCATCTGATGTCGGGTGATTCTCTGATGCCGTTGAGACGTCAGATGGTCAACAAATCTGAACATCTCGATGTGGGCCTTCAGGAAATGATTTACGACCCTAAGGGGATGGACTGGAGAAAGATTAATTTAAGCACGGAACATGTAGCTTCGACAACGTCGGAACAAGCAGTTCTATATTTTAATCACAAAGTTAAGGCAATTGAGCCGTATGCTGAAAAGGTGGATGTGTATGATTTAGAAGTGCGTGGCACACATAATTTTGCCCTTGCCACAGGTGTCTTTGTTCACAACAGCGCAAAGCAAGGGCGCGATCGCAGATTTCAGGCTATATTGCCGCTGCGCGGGAAATTGATCAACGTGGAGAAGGCGCGCTTGGACAAGGTGCTGGCCAACACCGAAATTCGAATGATGATCACGGCCATTGGGACGGGCGTGGGGCAAGAGGATTTCAATATAGAAAAAGCGCGCTATCACAAAATCATTCTTATGTGCGACGCCGACGTGGATGGATCGCATATTCGCACGCTGCTCTTGACGTTCTTCTATCGGCAAATGCAGGAACTCATCACGAAAGGCCACGTGTATATCGCGCAGCCACCTTTGTACAAAATCAAGCGCAAGAAACAGGAGAAATACATCGAGAACGACACGAAGATGAACGCGTTGCTCTTGGAGCTTGGTAGCGAAGGCGCCGAGCTTGTGCAGATCAAAGGAAAAAAGAGTTTCAAAGAAAAGGCGCTGGAAAGTGTTCTTAAAACATTGAGCGAGCTGGAGACCATAGGCCACAATTTGCGCCGCAAGGGTGTGGATTTCACGAAGCTGTTGCTGCAGCAAGATAAAAAGACAGGCGCTTTTCCCACGTATCGCGTGCGCATAGATAAGGAAGAGCGCTTCCTTTACACGGACAAGGAGCTCGCCCAATTGACCAAGGCTGATGGTAAGGCCGGAGAGCAATTGGAGCTGCATGATGAATCGGAGCGCGAAAGCGACAAGAAGGGCAAAGACGATAACGTGAAAAGAATAGACGTGCTGGAACTTTTTGAGGCAAAGGATTTGGAGAAGGTGCTAAAAGATTTGGACAAGAAAGATGTCTTGTTCGAATTGGAAAAAGCCGACCCATCCAGGAAGGCGGAGGACAGAGTGCCGCTGTTTCAGATGCGCAGTGAAGAGGGCGATGTCCCCGTGTACTCGACGTTGGACATATTGGATAATTTTCGCGCGCTTGGAAAAAAAGGCATGACGATTCAGCGTTACAAAGGTTTGGGAGAAATGAATCCCCAGCAATTGTGGGAAACAACGATGGACCCGGAGCAGCGGACCATTTTAAAAGTCACGGTGGAAGATGCCGTGGAAGCGGACGAGATTTTCAACATTTTGATGGGAGATCAGGTGGAACCAAGGCGGCGATTCATCGAAGAACACGCCCCGAGTGTCCGTAATTTAGACATATAAACAGACATTGAAAGCAGGGACACGACTGTTTTGGTCGTGTCCCCCAGCATAAAAGATATAAAAGCGGAGCTGGGACGAGATTTGCAGGACTGTTTTGGTCCTGTCCCCCAGCCCTAAAGCGGGCAAAAGCACCCTAGCCTATACGCCTTAAACGCGGGGGCAGGGATCAAAAAAAGGAAGTATATGGCCGACGAAAAAGGTACCAACGAAGTTTACGCGCGCAACGAGCGCATCGTCCCGATCAACATCAAGGACGAGATGCAGAATTCGTACGTGGATTATTCGATGAGCGTCATCGTGGGACGCGCGCTGCCGGACGCACGCGATGGCTTGAAGCCAGTGCATCGGCGCGTTCTCTACGCGATGCAGGATTTGGGTTTGGTACACAATCGCCCGTACAAAAAATCCGCGCGCGTGGTCGGGGAATGCTTTGTCAAAGATACCTTGGTTCTCACCGAACAAGGATTGCAGCCCATTCAGAACGTGACCCGGGGACAACGTGTGTACACCCAGAGTGGGCTTCATCCGGTGCATGAGCTTTATGAAATGCCGGTGCGCCCACTAAAACGGATAACGCTGGAGAATGGCACAAGCAATGTCGCGACGCTTTCTCAGCGGTTTCGCGTGTTGACCCCCGATTTGGAGTTTAATTGGAAAGAGGCCCAAGAACTTAAGCCCGGCGATTGCGTTGTTGTTCGAGCGGCGTATCCGGAAATCAACGAGCAAGTGCCCCTGAAGTCTATGGTCCCTGGGTATCCGACACGGCTCAACGAAGATATAGCTTACTTGATGGGTTTCTGGTTGTCCGATGGCTGGATCGAAAAAGCGACGGGACGCATCGGGTTTTATTCTATAACCAAACCGGTCATCGAAAAGATTGCGGCGATAGTATCGAAGCATTTCGGCCTGGTCTTGCCCATTGAGGTGAAACCGCATG
>CAZOWS010000021.1:0-4232 GCA_964583365.1 uncultured Actinomycetota bacterium | reverse complement strand
CGTCCAGTATTTTTCCAACAGCGCGGTGTTGGTTACAAGATCTAAAAGCTCGTTCTCCCGGTATTTGATGGTCACAAAATAGGGATTCAAGTCGTCAATGCGATCGTAGGCGAAGCGATAGCCGAGCACGACATCGCGCTTGTCGAAGAACGCACGCGTGATGGAAAATCCCACCGAGTTGGATTTATCCGTGTCGTAATAAGTCGAAAACTGATGATACGCATCCACGCTCCAACGCTCGCGCGGATGCCAGGTGGTCGTGTTGCGCAAGCCCCAACGCGGATTCAAGTCAAAATCTCGTACCTCCCAATTCAGCGTCACGCGATGCCAGATACTTTTGGCCAGCCGCGCCTGCAAGCTCGTTCCATAGCTCATACCCGTGCCTTTTATCGTGTCGTCATGCCGGAATGTCTGGTTGAAAAACCATTTCAATCTTTCGGACAGCGGCGTGGCGAACTCCGTCGTATGATAAACAGATTTGGTCATCGTGCGCGGCGTGATCGAACGGTCCCGCTCGGTATAAAAAAGAAAAGAGTAGGACAACGTGGGCGAAAACAGAACTTGAATGTCGTCGAATCGGGCCGAGACACGTCGGCCCTGTTCAGGATTCGATAGCGGGATTTGCGTATAGACGTCTCGCGCGGCGTCGTACTTTTGGTCGAAGAAATAGGCGTTGCCCAATTCTTCAAGAATTTTGGGGTCTTTGGGTTTTTTCGCGAGCAACACGCTGAACAATTGCTGGGCCTTGTCCCACTCGTTTTTCCAACTGTAGAGGAGGGCCAGGTCTTTCATCGCAAATTCATTGTCGGGCTCCAGCTCCAAGACACGCGCGTATACGAGTATCGCTTCGTCCCAGCGATTGGCCAAACTCAGGAGATTGGCTTTCTGCATTAACGCCGGAACATCATCGGGCTTCAGCGCCAATATCGCGTCGTACTCTCCGATGGCTTGCGTATAGTTTTTATCCCAAGTCAACAACTTCGCCTTTTCTCGCAAGAGAGAGATTTCTTTGGGTTGCTCTTGCAGCATGGTGTCGTATTCCGCCGCAGCCTTGCCAAATTTTTGCGCGTACTCAAGCGACTGAATCTTCTTCCTGCGAAGCGATATATCCTTTGGGCTGGCAGCCAACAGGATGTCGTACTCTCGTGCCGCGTCCTCCCATCGCTTGAACAACTCCAGAACTTGCACTTTCTCCAATCGTCTATCCGCATCCAGAGGCGACGCTTTCAAGAGAATATCGTATTCTCGCAGTGCTTCGTCAAAGCGCCCGGACAGTTTGAGGGAGTCTACTTTTTTCAGGCGCGTGGTTTTGTCCTCCGGGCACGCCTTTAAGACAATATCGCATTGCTCTATCGCCTCGTCCCAATATTTTTCCCAGATCAGAAATTGAATCAAATCCGCCCGCGCCTCTTTAAAATCCGGATTTTCCTTAAGCATCGCCTTCAGCGCCTCGATCGCGTCTTGTTGCCGCCCGAACGCCTGTAGCGCACGAGGCCATGCCAGCCGAAATTTCAAATCAAAAGGTCGCAAGAAAAGCGCGCGATCGAAGAGTTCCTTGGCCTTGGTGAATCTTTTTTGCCCCGCGTAAACATCGGCCGCTTCCTCCAGCAAAAAGGGATTGCTGGACTGGCGCAACAACAGTTTTTCGTATAGGCGCATCGCGTGATCAAACGCGCTCATTTGCTTGTACGAGCGGGCCCGCGACAACATATCTCGGGATTCCTTGTCCAGAGAACTGTCATCCCAGGAATATTCTTTAGGCTCAGAGGAAAAAACTTTTTCTGCGTAAACAAAGGCTAACAAACAAAAAAGGAGAGCAGCGGAGAGCCGGAGAAACCGCGTCATTCCGATCCCGCGAAAGGATCACGAAGACCATATTTATTGCGACGGTATATTATCCACCCGATCAACAACGCCAAGGCAAGCATGGTGCCTCCCCAGACGTAAACATAAAAATAGGACTGACGCTTTTGAGATTTCTTTTTGCCAGAGCCAAAATCGTAGGAAAACCATTGATCCTTCGCGTTGACCAGCGTGATATTGCCGGTCCAACTCGAGGCAATGCTTCGTATCAAAAACATTTGACTGGCAAGCTCCACGAGATCCTCCTCATTGGAATTAACCAAAAGAATATTGGCCTTGGGATTCCACGGCGAGACTGCCAGTTCCAGCACTGCAGAGTGGTCTAAAAACTGGGGCAATATTTCGATGCGTGTCTCCGTGGGTTTGCCCGTGTCCGGATTCAGAGGAAGAGGCAAATGATCGTTGAGCTGCTTAATCAATGGATTTCGTGCGTAAGAACCGATGACGATGAGATCATAATTGGTCAATACCGCGCTCGTGACCTCGGAAGACTTCAATATTTCGAAATGCGGGCTCTTGTCCGTTGGCGTGAGCGAGGCAATTCCGTAGATGATGTTGAAGGCCGCGCCGTATTCCTTGCGCGTGGGATTGTCGGGCAAAATTATGCGCATCTGCCGCAGACCGACATCCTCAAGGAAAGCCGATGGGAAAGTCCTGAAGTTAACATCTTCCATGAGCGCGTGCGGCGTGTGCATGTACGATGTATCGTGGAGAATCAGCCATGCCTTGTCGTGATGGGCGTCCATGCACCAATCCTCGGAACGCCGACCCTCATCCAGCGCGAGCGACGCAACGATCACGATATAGAATCGGGGGTCGTCGAGCATTTCATCGGGAATGCGTATCTGAAATTGCCCTACTCCGTCCTTGCCCTTGAGCTTAAAACTCTTGATCGGGCGATCGTTGATAAGCACCGAGACGATGGACGCGTTAGGGTCCAGGAGCGCGGAGAAACTTACATCCAGTGTCAACATCGTGCCCGGGAGCAGCTTCCAATGCGGGGGTGGGATATAAAGAAAATCCGTCCTGGTTTCGAATATACCCGTGATCTTCGTGGTCGGAATATTCAGACTGGCAAAGGTCGGGTTCATGAGGCTTTTATCGGTCTCGCGTTCGGGCAGGGCTTGCGAGGAATCAATCATCGCGGAACTGCCTTTCATACGTTGAACCAAAGAAGGGAAGGTGAGGGCTTCCGCGGACTTGTAAAGCGTGCGCGGCGTTTTACCCGAAATCACGGTCAGCGCCTTGCCGGATAAAGGACCAGTCTCCCCCTTCATCACGATTCCTGTTTTGTCATCCAACTTTTGTTTGACCTCCGCGGGCAGTTCATTAAACCGATCCCGAAATATATTGGTTTTTATATCCCCGAAAGAAATCATGTTGTTCTGCTTGCTGATATCGGCCGGAATATCCTTACCGAGAACAACATCCATGCGATCGTAGGCAAACGGCTCGGTGGTTCCCAAATATTGCACGATCAAGGCTGCAGCCCGCAAATCCTCGAAGCCCGGGGAATCGGGAAATACCAACGCGAGGGGGAAGCGCGTCAGCGCGCCGCGACGCACGTAAGGCTCAGGAAACAATCGCAAGTCCTCTATGCCTTTGGTGCGGTATTGCACCTCCAGATACGAGTCTTTGTGGACAACAGCCCAATTGGCGGGATTGGACATGTCCTGGCAAGGGTGCAGGATATCGGCAATGGCGTACACGCGAAACTTGAGCGAATTAGCGCCCGGTCGAAGGCGCTTGGAATCAATGGTCCGCGCAGAGGTTTCCTTGTCCGTGTTCTGAGGCAAAAGGCGTATGCTCTCCAGAGGCTCATCGTTGAACAAAATCGTCAGCGAAGATTCCGACGCAAGCGTCGTGGAATGGCTGAGCGAATAGACAAGTTTTAAGGGCCCGACAATTTCGACGTTCGGCGTAACATCGAACCAAAAGGTATGCTGACTGTAGAGTCCTATGCCCACGTAATTGTCCTTCTCCAGCACGGGCAAGCGAGCGCTACGCAGCGTGGGGTCCAACGGCACAGCGGTACTCTGCGTCAGTGTCGGAATCGGTACCGCGGCCGTTGCTTGTTCCTCCGTCTTTCGAACAGTCTCCACCGTGCTTTCGGCCATCTGCACCGCCCGGCATTCGACCGCCGCAATAGCAATAAGACTCGCAAACAACAGAACAGAAATAGTTTTTCGCATATTCCCTAATTGCTCTCCAGTTTGAAACGCTCTGTCTTAGCCCAAAAAGGCTTGTTGGATTTACGTTCGAAAACCTTCATCGTACTGCGAAGGCTCAACAAAATCCACATTTGACAGTAGGTAAAATACATTAAAATCGCAATGCCAAAATTCTCCAGCGTGACTTCGGATGTCTCT